>CAYFVX010000155.1:0-7941 GCA_964346425.1 uncultured Chloroflexaceae bacterium
CAGCTCCTTCCGGAACCCGGCCAGCTCGGGACGGATGGCGGCGATTTCTTCCCGACAATGATAAAGATACCGCCATAGATAGCAGAAAACCAGTGTGGCTCAAGCGACATGCCCCAGTCTACTGCGGCAAAGGTCATTGTCAATACGTAAACGACAATACTTATCGGTGCGATGGTCCGAAACTTTTTCACAATAGACGGGTCGTCTGAGGTATCCTGGTCCTTCGACCATTTGACCAGCAACCAGCCTACACCGGCCCAAAACAGGAAATAGAACACTGTTCGACCGATAAAAAACGGTACGTTCAGATACGCAACCTTTTTCTGGATAATCGGGTCATGCGCAACAACTTCTGGCCTGGCCCACTCATATAAATCGGGCATCGCAATGATGATCGGCAAAAACAAGAGAGCCATCAACGGGATGGTCAATGCTGCCGACTCCAGCATCCGCCGGATAGCAACCCCCCAGAAGCCACCAACCGTATGATGCAGCAGCAGAATAGAGAAACTGCCCAGCGGTATACCTATCCAGAACAGGTACGCATAGAGATAGGACTGAAAGAACGTTTCGCGCGTTCCACCAACACCCAATCCCATCGCCCAGACAATAATGCCCAGGACACCAACGATAAAGGCGGGAAACTGAATCTTCTTGAGCTGCGGTAGAATATCATCTTTTTGTTTAAGATCCATGAGCGTATCATACTCCACTTACTGACACTGCTTCTTGAACGACGCATTGTCCGGCACATCATCACAGGACGCATTCTGACTGAGCTGCAGTGCCCGAATATAGGCAATGATCGCCCAGCGGTCTTCAGGGGGTACTTTCGGACCATAGGGATACATATTGCGAAAGCCATTCGTAATCACATCAAACATGTACCCAACTGGTACCTCGCGCAGGCGGTCCACATGATAATTGGCAGGCGGAACAAGCCCACGCCGTTGTATCATCCCTAGCCCATTCCCCACGCGCCCGTGGCAGGGCGAGCAAAAGATATTGAACCGATTCTGGCCGCGACGCAAAACCTGGATCGTAATGGGGTAGGGAAACGTGTCAACGAACTCCCCACTCACCTTCCCGGTATAGAAATGTTCATCAGCAAGCACCTGACTCTGTGAAACGGTGCCTGGTACGCGCGGACGCGACACCATACCATCGGCAAAAAAGGTGGTTGCCATATAGGGCTTCTTATACTTGGGCTGGTTGTACATGCTCTGGTGACACGCCGAAACCAGCATCACACACAGTAGCAACCAGGCTCCTATAACTATTTTCGCTTTTTTTGAGGAGCGGCGTTGTGTATCCATCCTTAACGATTCCCTCACTGATTTACTTCAGTTACTCTACGTGGCCCCAGGTCACGCATGAACTGCGACGTTTCACTGAGATCAAACAACGGATCAGACGCTTCAATACATAGGAAAAACCGGTCGATTGAAGCTCGCTCAAATCCCGCCATATTAAAGACCGGATGATAAGGCTTGGGTAATCCATTCAGCAGCAACATGCCGATAACTGCCGAAAACGCCGCCAGCAAGACCATCGACTCAAATGTAATCGGAATGAAAGAAGGCCAGCTAAACAGCGGACGCCCACCAACGTTTAAGGGATAATCAAACACGGAAATCCAGGTTTGCATCAAAAATCCCAACGATCCCCCGGTCAACCCACCAGCCAGCACAATCGGTGGAATCCATGTCTTGTAGTCCTCCATTGCCTCAAATACCTCATGGATAGGAAATGGAGTATACGCGTCCATTTTACGGTATCCTTGCCCGCGTGCCCGTCGTACTGCTTCGACTATCTGGTCCGGGGTATCAAACTCCGCCACCAGACCATACAAATTTGGAGAATACCTCATTCTGAACCCCCACTGACTGAATACAACGAGAGCACGCTCAAGCCGGTAGCCGGCAATTCGGTGTCCCTAATGATGTATCCACTTCCCTTCATCTTTCTGATCTTCGTTATACTGAAGCACCTGCATTTCAAAAATGTTGATCATCGGTAAGAGGCGAATAAACAGGAACATCAGACTAAAGAACAGGCCAAATGTCCCGACATAGAGCGCAATATCCCAGAACGTTGGATGATACAAATCCCACGCAGACGGGATAAAGTCACGCTCAAGGCTCATCACGACGATAACATAGCGTTCCAACCACATACCAACGGCCACCACCAGCGTCAACAACCAGACCAGGATAAGATTTCTGCGCAACGGCTTGAACCACATCAACTGCGGTGCCAACCCATTACAGACAATCAACGCCCAGTAGGCCGGCGCGTGCGGGCCAAAGAAGCGGTTTTCAACCATAAACTGCTCGAACTCATTGGCACTATACCAGCCAAAGAAGACCTCAAGCATATATCCATACAACACGATCAAGCCAGTGGCGAGCATCACCTTGCACATATTTTCAATGTGCCGCATGGTGATCATCCCTTCCAGCTTATAGATCTTGCGTATCGGGATAACCAGCGTCAGCACCATTGCAAAACCTGCAAAGACGGCACCAGCCACGAAATAGGGCGGAAAGACCGTGACGTGCCAGCCTGGAACAATACCAGTCGCGAAGTCAAGACTGACGATACTATGCACTGAAAGCACCAGCGGTGTAGACAGACCTGCCAGCAACAGGTAGGCCATCTCATAACGATGCCAGTGGATAGACGAACCACGCCAACCGAGCGAGAGAATGCCAAACAGCGTTTTCACTCTGCGGTCCTTCGCCGAGTCACGCATCTTGGCAAAGTCCGGCACCAGCCCGATCAACCAGAACATCAACGATACCGTCGCATAGGTTGACACCGCAAACACGTCCCAGGCAAGCGGACTACGGAACTGCGGCCACATATACATCGTATTTGGATAGGGTATCAGCCAGTAGAAGAGCCAGGGACGACCCAGGTGTAAAATCGGAAATATACCAGCGCAGGCAACCGCAAACAGCGTCATGGCTTCTGCAAACCGGTTAATCGAGTTACGCCAGGTCTGGTGGAGCAGCAAAAGAATAGCCGAAATCAATGTTCCGGCGTGTCCAATACCAATCCACCACACAAAGTTGATAATCGCAAAGCCCCAGTACGAGGGATTCGTCACCCCCCAGATACCGACACCTCTGACCAGCAAGGTCACGATGGCATAGATCATGAGCATCAGCAACACAAATGCGATAGCCAGCCCAATCATCCACCATCGTGGAAACCCTTTTGCGAGGGGAATACCAGATACCTGCTCGGTGATCCCCCCATAGGTATAACCCGGTGCTATAACCGGGTCATCCATCTCACCCTTGTTAAGTTTTCCCACGCTTTCGGATTGCATGCTCAAACCTTACTCTCTATCAATGTTCGGATTGTGATTCCCCGCCTTCGTGCCCTTCAGATTCACCTTCAGGTTGCTCTTCTGGAACCTCAACTTCCACTGGCTCAATCTTGGGGTTGGGATTGCGCAACCGCCCCAGGTACGTTGTCCGCGGACGGGTACCCACATCCTTCAACAGTGCATAGTTGAGAGGCTCTTTCTTCAATTTCGCAACACGACTGAACGGGTCGTTGATATTGCCAAACGTGATAGCCTGCGTGGGGCATGCCGCCTCACACGCCATCACAATCTCACCATCTGCAATAGGAACGCCCTCACGCTTGGACACAATCCGTGCCGCATTGATGCGCTGGACGCAGTAGGAACATTTTTCCATCACCCCACGGGTACGCACCGAAACGTTGGGGTTTTTCATCAAATTTTGACTTGGCGAGTTGAAATTCTCCGCAAAGTTGAAGAAATTAAACCGCCTGACTTTATACGGGCAGTTATTGCCACAATAGCGCGTACCCACACAGCGATTGTAGGTCATATCGTTGAGACCTTCCAGGCTGTGAACGGTAGCCGCAACCGGACACACTGGCTCGCAGGGTGCTTTCTCGCACTGCACACAGCCAAGCGGCTGGAAATACGCATTGGGATTATCCATTTCCCCTTGATAGTAGCGGTCTATGCGTATCCAGTGCATCTCACGTCCGACAATTACCTGTTCTTTCCCTACAATCGGAATATTATTTTCCACATTACAGGCTGCAACACAGGCATTACACCCGATACAGGCGTTCAGGTCAATGACCATCCCCCAGGCACTTCCATCCCACGCTTCGCCGGTGGCGGTTTCATAATCAGGATAGAAGGTCGGAACTCCATGCCCACCGTGCGCGTCCGCATGGATAAAGTCAGGATAGGCCAGATATTGCTGCAAGGTGCCAACGCGCAACAACCGGGTCACTCGGTCGTTCATACGATCTTGCAACGTCGGGTTGGTTACCCCGATAGTCTGATGGTGCTGCGTACTTGCCAGCCGATACTTCTGACCCATCGGCGCGATTTCCCCACCGCCACCAAACCAGAACGCATCGGACGTGCGTATCTGATAGGCATTAAAGCCAACCGCATTGCCAACTTCACCAGCCGCGGTACGCCCAAAGCCTAGATGCACCGTCACCGAATCATTCGCGTGGCCCGGCATCACCCAGACTGGCCCCTGCACCCAGGTCCCCGCGAAGTTGAGCTGCACAACATCCTCGCTCATCACCCCATAGGCCACGGCAGTCGCAGGACTGATCAGGATAACATTATCCCAGGTTATCTTGGTCAGCGGCTTGGGCACTTCCTGGAGCCAGGCATTATTTGTATAGGCACCATCCCAGATAGACGGGTCCGGTCGGAAGACCACTTCCAGGCCAGAGCCTTTGGAGGATGACGGAAAACTGCTTGCTGTCACGGATACTTCTTTTTCTGGCAATGCCGAATCGTGAATAATCCCATCTTGCAGGATAAGTTCCCATGCACGCTCCGACGTATCCTCCAGGTGTTCATTCCAGTATGCCCGCACCAGGTCATACGGAACCGCATCCGCTTCGCCCTTCAGCGCAGCTACCATTTCAAGCGGTGTTTTGCCCCCATAGAGCGGAGCAATCAATGGCTGGATAATGCTTGCCATCCCATCATACGCACGGACATCGCCCCATGTTTCCAGGAAATGAGTCCCCGGCACATGCCAGGTACACAACTGCGACGTTTCGTCAAGATAGAGACTGAGATGCACACTCGTGTCTACATTCGCCAGCGCATCGCCAAAGGCCAGTTCTGCCGGCGCATTGTAGACCGGGTTCCCCCCCAGGATAACCAGGGTCTTGACATTGCCAGAGCTCATGTCGCTAACCAACTCTTTGATCGACTCAAGCTGATTGACTGGCTCAACTTCTGGCGGGTCAGTGTAGATCACGGTCTTGCCGACGTTGCCCAGTTTTTCATTCATTGCATGCGCCAGCGCATGCACCACTGGCGGTTGGTATTCACCGGCAATCACGATGCTTGCACCGCTATGCTCTTGCAGATCTTCCACCAGCGCATCTACCCATGTCGAATCTGCGACACTGCTGCCGGAGCCAGCACTAATCCCCAACCCCTCGGCGACCATGCGGGCCAGGTCTTCAACCTGATCCGACCGCAGGGGGAGGCGATGGTCCGCAATCGTCCCGGTGCTGGTGGGACAACTCTCCGCCATGTAGAGACGGTTCATGGTAAGCCGCTGGTCCTGCGGGTCTTCCGAGCGCACCTTGCGGTTGGCGACAAAGTCGCGGGCATACCGTACCGCACCGGGGCCAACCGTCATAAAATCCGCATCCAGCGACAAAATGACATCGGCCTGTTCGAAACGGTAGTAGACCCCCACATCCTCACCAAACGCCAGCCGCGCCCCCTCGATCACATTATCCCGATTGACTGGCTCATACTGATGCCATTTTGCATCGGGAAACTGCTCAAGGAACTGCTGCAAATGTTCACCAAGCGTCGGCGAGGTCACGGTCTCTGTCAAAATGGACAGGCCATCCCCATTGCCAGAAGGTGCCATCGCTTCCACTACATCCTGCCACGAAGCCGCAGTACCACTCCCATCGAGAATACGCTGCGAGCGGTCAGGATCGTACATGTTCAGGATAGACGCCTGGGTTATCGGGTCTGTTGAGCCGAGGCTACCAGGATGTCGGAAGTTCCCTTCAATCTTGGTGGGTCGCCCTTCATGGCTCTCAACCACAACTCCACGCCCAAAACCACCAAGTACCATTGCCGAAGCGAAGAAGAGTGGAATACCTGGAGTATATTCAGGCGGCTGGACAACATGGGGGATAATTTTTTCTTCAGGTTGTAGCGGGCCGATAGCACATCCCGTCAAACCGGCCATTGCCAGCGACGCCCCCATCAACTTCAAGAACGTTCGACGGCTCACCGGGTCGTCCCAGGTTGCCGCCCCATACGGATATTCAGAACTCAGAAAATCCTGAAACTCTTCAGTTTCAGCCAACTCATCGAGGCTTTGCCAGTAACGTTGCCCTTCTTTGTTGGCAAGACGTTGCCGGATTTCAGCCAGATCGATTTTTTGTTTGTGTGTTTGCTTTGTCATTATCTGTGGCATACAGAGCAATTCGTAATCTGCTCAATCTTCCAGGTACGATGACAGTCCAGACAAAAACCCATATACAAAGTCTCTGTTTTCCACATCAACGGCATCGTTTCGACATCACCGTGGCATGTTTCACAGTCAATACCTCGCCCACGCACATGAATGCTATGGTTGAAGTAGACAAACTCCGGCAGGTCCGTCACACGTACCCACTCAAGGGGCTTATTCTCACGACGCATTTCCGTCAACTTTGTCAACCAGAGACTACTTTGAATTTCGTCATGACATGCGAGACAACTATCTACCGAAGGTACACCAGCAAATGACGACCGCTCCGCCGCGGTATGGCAATAGAGACAGTCCATCCCAAGTATCCCGGCGTGAATCTGATGGGAAAATGGCACAGCCGCCGGCTGCGCCCGCGCTACGTTGATACGCCGAATATAATTGGATCGGTCAAAAACTACTAGACTCAAGAGGACTAGTATCAGGAGATAAACGAGGCCGAGGGCACTCACTTTCGCTATGACGTTAGCACGAGGGCTAAAAATCTGAGCCATTGGAAGACGCTACCCTCTCTTACAAGAAAAAAAACCTGAAACCGTAAAAATTTTGCATGAAGTGCAATCGCGAACTATTGTAATCAATACCGTTTTGTTTGTCAAACACACATAATTATATCTACATGATACATTTTTTTGTGTTTTTCTTGTGATATTTTTCACCCTTCACCACAAATTTTGCACCAGCAGTAATCCATCCACATACCCGCGGGCATGATACTGCTTCTTTGCCAGAATTGCAAGCCGCTCACCACTCTGCGGTTCATACACCCCCAGCACCACCCGATACTTGCCACGCGGCGCGTCGGCCGGCAGCGTGAGCAGAAGCTCTTGCTCCACAAACACACCCGGCTGCCACTGGCTCATCTGATACTGCTGGTCTACCTGCGCATACCGCTGCCCATCGGGGCCAAGCAGATGGGCAAATATCCAGTAATCCTGCGCCACATGCCCATGCGCCTGCCACACCAGCCGCAGACTGAGCGGCTCCCCCGCCTGCAAAGCAGCCCCTTGCGCAAACCCATACAACTCTACCGCCGAGCCAAACCGCGCCCCGATCACCTGCTCCACTGACGGTGGCGCAGCATACACCCAGGCATACGCCACCCCATGCACATGCACCGTATGCAACGGCGTGCGACGTGCATAGAAGCGGTCAAATGGCGCAGGTGGCGGCCCTCCCTGCACCTGCGGAATATAAACAACCACATATCCCGACCCTTCCTTCAGCTCACCCTGCCTGGGAAATGTCGCCCGCGCACCATCACGCAGATACGGGTCCAGCGAGGTTATCATATGGCTAATGGTCAACACATCCTGGATATCCGGCTGTTGATTGAGCCAGGCCGCCACCTGCTCCAACCCTTCGCCCCAACCAACCACAAACGTCTCCGCCCCGGCCCGCCCCCCGC
>CAYFVX010000156.1:0-7932 GCA_964346425.1 uncultured Chloroflexaceae bacterium
GCCGACCTCTGACCCCTCTTGCGCACGGTTTACGCCATCTATGCATGCCATCAGGATGAAAGGCACAACCAGCGCGTAGTGGTGATACCGAAAATCATGGGCACCACCGGGGCCGGTGGTCAGCAACATGGCGAAAGCAACAGGGAGACCAGGGAGGAGCCAGCGCCAGCCGCGACCGATAATGAGAAAAACGGGGCCAAAGACCACCATCGCACTGAGTAGACGGTCACCCAGAGTTGCCCAGATTTCGGTGAGTTCCCCGAAGTAGTGCGTAAGGTACCAGCCGGAGGTCTTTTCCATACCGGCCAGGCCGGGGGTGGCAAACAGCGGGCGGATAACCAGGAAAGCTACAGCACCATAGCATATTGCCAGCAACGCGGTGAGCAGACCGGCGCGTCGGTCTTGTATTTGCGTTGTGGTGTTGTTCCTTCTGCCCCAGAGGAAAAGAACAGCCCCGATGCCAGCCACCGGCAGCGCAACATAAAATTTGCAACTGAGGGCAAGCGCGGTCCAGAGGCCATAGCGCAACCATTGGCGAGCATCCAGTGCATCCAGGGCAAAGAGCAGCAGCGGCATTGCCAGCGTATCGCCGTGGAAGTCAAACAGCACGCTAGTCTGTGCAGTGGGATAGAAAAGATAGATAGTAGCCAGACAGCGAGCGGCAAAAACGCTCTGGGTGCGGCGCATGGCGATGCGGTAGACCGGGATGGCTCCTGCGACGAAGAGAGCAGCCTGGATAGTCAGCAGCAGTCGCGGGTCGGACCAGAGCTTATAGAAGGGCACAAACGCATAGTAGATAAATTCGACATGAACATTCAACCGGCTCCGTGGCCCCATCCAGGCAGCCGTATGCAGCAGGGGCAACCCCTGGGTAGCAGTCCAGATAGATTGCGCCATGTTGCCCAGGTCACGCATACCAGCATTGTAGCCGGCATAGCGGGCAATACTGAGCCAGATAAGCATGACTCCAACCAGCAGGGCGACTTGCACGATAACATGGTCAATACGATTTCTCATAACGTCTCCCTCCTGTTTCCTCTTGCTTATTGCCGTGTGCCAATCGCAAACATAGCCCGCCAGCTCCCAAATTGCTGGTCAAACATGCGATTGGCTGTTTGCCGCTGTATCATCTCAGGTGCTTGTTGCTCGTGCTCCTCGTGCCCATAGATATGCAGGAGAGGTTGTTCTTGCTCATCTGCATACACAGTGGCTTGCAGGTGGAGCATACTATCGGTTGCCTGCCGCAGTAAGGCTTCATTGCCTGGAAGAACCAGATAGAATTCTGGCGTGCGCTCGGTGTTGTCGAGCATCTCATAAGCTTCGCCAGCATATTCAGCATCGGTGACGGCAATGAAGGGGCGTCGTATGTAGTACCATACTTGATATTCTTCAAAGGCAGAATCAGCGAAGACGAGATCATCCGGCTCCGTGTGGTTTCTCACCCACCAGGCCGCCGCCTTGAAGCCCTGGTCAGGGAGCACCGCGCCGGGTGCCTGCCCCGTGCCGACGACCGGCGCAACATCCACCCCAAAAACCATCGAGACCATGCGCAGCGCAAAGAGCACCAGCAGGACAGGATAGATGCCTGCGGCCAACCAGCGATGGAGACCGCCCTGCTCCCACCAGTTGGTGATGACGATGGCAGCATTGAGGGTGAGTGGTACAGTGCCAAAAAGGAAATACTCATAGACGTGCGGACGGGTGAAAATGAGAAAAGGCAAAAGATACACCAGCGACCACAGCAGCGGTAACGCACGTTGTTCAAAGCGCACCAGCGCAGGCAGACCGGCCGCTCCCAGCACCAGTAACAATGGAAAAGCGATAGTCCCGATGGCGTAGGTTGCATTGTCCCAGAAATCGCCGGGATAAATACCCGGCTGGCGGTCTGAGCCTTCCGCCAGACGAGCGGCCAGTCCGCCAAAGCTAATCCACCCCTGGATATAGGCAATCAGCATCGCAAAGTTGAAAAAGACCACCAGCAATGGCAGGAGCATCACTCGCGTATCAAACATGCGTCTGCGCGTTTGTTGAATGCGCATAAGGATGCCTGGCTTTGCCGGGTTGACGAGCAGCACGCCGATGGCAAAAACCAGCCCAAAGAGAATCGGGAACAATACTTCGACCGTCAGGTTGATAGCCAGCGCGATACCTGCCCACCGCGCATGGTTACGGTTTGGCTCTTGATAGTAGTGCAAAAACGCCAGGACCGTCACGAAGTGGCAGTCCAATGCGACCGGGATATTCAACCCGGAGGCACGGGAAAGCGAGGTGTGCAGCGGGAGAATAGCGAGCAGGAATGCAGCCAGCACGCCGGCGCGTTTATTGGCAACGCGTGCCACAATAATGGCTGCCAATGGAATGGGCAGCAGATTGACCAGCACAAACGGTAGGTTCCACCAGAATTCGGTAATGGTCATACCGGCTATGCCTATCAACGTACTGAAGGTAATACCTATGATGGAAGGCAACATACCGTGGGGATTGGTCAGCAGGTTCCATGACGAAGTGGCGGAAGGAATCAAGGCTTCCAGGTTTCGTGGGTAGAAAAACGTGACCACAGAAGCCAGTTGAGCATGGTCGCTGGTATGAAAAGGTTGATCGTTGTTGATGAGTCGAAGGGTTGCACCTGTCAGGATTGCCAGGGCAAGCAGGGCAATATGTGCAGGGTGCCAGGTTGTCTGTTTATCCTGCATGGGCGAGACGTTTCCTCCATATCACAAAGATGGTACATAGCAGTTCTCCCACCGTCATCCAGACGCGTGCCAGGATAGTAAGCAACAGAGCCACAGGAACGGGCATCAGAAAACTGAACAAGTATCCCAGCACACCTTCGCGTACTCCCAGCCCACTTGGGGTAATAAAGCTCAGAAAGCCGATAACCCAGGCAAACGCATAGATACCGGTAATAGATGGGAGGCTTGAAATGGGGAGCGGGTAGATGGAAGCCGCCAGCAGATAGATGCTGCCGCCATAGATGAGCC
Source organism: uncultured Chloroflexaceae bacterium (assembly GCA_964346425.1). Taxonomy (GTDB): domain Bacteria; phylum Chloroflexota; class Chloroflexia; order Chloroflexales; family Chloroflexaceae; genus JAAUSY01. The sequence goes on from CAYFVX010000156.1 coordinate 2,982, forward strand.
AGATGCATCCATACCCCGGCAGAAAGGCAAGCAAGTCACGGCGATGGATTGTCAGGTCAGGGAGTTGTTGCCCGCGACGCCGCAACACCCACGCCAGAGGATAATGCAGCAGACGGGGCCAGAGATAGCAGATTGCCAGCGGTATGAGCAGCAACGTAGACAAACCAAGCACATTTTGCGGCCAGAAGAAGAGTGATACAGTAGCGACCAGTAAACCGGTGGTGATGACATGCAAAAGCTCAAAAACCATGCTCAGGCTGGATGACTGGGCATGAATACCGCGCTGATTGGTCAGGTAAACGCGGCCTAGCAGATGCCAGACATTGCCAGGGGCATATCGCACAATCTGCGAGACAAACCAGATGTAGATGGCGGCTGGTCTATTGACGTTGCTGCCCAGTCGTTGCAGGATATTTCGCCATAGCAGTGCAGCCACCGTCAGGTTGAAACAAATAAGGAGCAGGGCGAGCAAGGCTGGGAATGTCTGAATGCGGACCTCCTGCAGTTGCGGCCATGCTTGCCAGAGCTGGTAGAAGATGGTTGTGAGTGATGCCAGGGCAACGATGATGCCAATGATGCGCACCAGTGGCTTATATTTACCTGTCATGGAGATAGTTGGGTTGCCTTCCTACTGACACTGAGTAAATCCAGACTGGTTCCACCCGGGTATTCCTGGATAGAAAAATCTGCCGTAGTGTAATGGTTTTCTGTGCTGGTGGTGGCTTTTTTTTGTTGCCGGGTCAGCGTTTTGAGTATGGTGCGCAGTGTTGGCAGCAGATGTTCCGGCACGACTTCGCGGAGTTTCAGCCAGTCCAGGGCAGCAATTTTGCGTGCCCATTGCACTCGTTGCCATTCAATGCGGTAAACTTCTTCACTGCCACACACATGCAGAACCTGGACATGGGCAAATGGTTGCGACAAAACACGCCGCAAGTCTTCGGCGGCATATTCGCGGATGTGAAATCTATTCCAGGGTTTCTGGCCGGGTCGCAAGCGATAAGTTCGGTCCGGAGTGGTAGCAATGAAGATCCCCCCTGGTTTAAGCACCCGATGGATTTCCGCAACAAAATGGTGTTCGTGCTCAACATGCTCGATAACTTGCATACCCACAACCACATCCAGCGTGTTGTTATGGAATGGGAGGGTCATACCATCGTACAACCCGAACAAGCAAGTTTCACTGCCGTATTGTTGGGCAGCGTGAGCTACCACCGCCGGTTCTACATCCAGACCGGTGACGTGCCGCGCATGCTGGGCAAGGAGATGGGTGCCATATCCTTCGCCGCATCCCAGGTCAAGCACCATACTTGTTGATGAAAGGTGTTGCACTACGTATTCGTAGGCGACGGTGTGGCGCAGGAATGCCAGATAGTGTTCGCTTGAGGGGGGCGCATTGGGCAGCATCCGTTCGCCGGTGTTGACAAGCTGGTGCTGACTTTGTTTCATTCGGACATCCAACTTTGCGAGACAGTGGATTATGCGGCTGCCGATGGCGTGCAGAGTGTAGCGTTGTTGATAGGCGATGTAGCCCTGTTGCGCAATACGGTTGCGCAAGACCGGGTTTGTGGCAAGCGTCCGCAGTTGTTGCGCGAGGTCCTGCGGGTCGGCTACCTCACAAACCCAGACTTCTTCACCCGCTTGCAACTCGGAGCGCAGACCAGGAGTGTTGCCAGTCAGCACCGCTAACTTCATCGCCATACTTTCATAAACTTTGTTAGAAATAGCCCGGCCAGCGCGAGCGGAGGCACCAAAGTTGCCCAGGCAGATATCAGCCCGGGCGAAATAGGCAGGCAACTGGTGGTAGTCTATCCAGCCGGTGAGCGTGACATTGGTCAGATTGAATTCGGTTATCAATTGTTGCACCAGGCCATATTCCTGACCATCACCAATCATCGTAAAATGTATGGGATAATCGCGGAGCAGGGATGCGGCGCGGACTATGGTTTCGCAACCGTGGAGCGGGATGAATTTTCCCACAAAAAGTACTTCGCAGATATCATTGGTCTTCTGCTGGTGTTCGACCGGTTGAAAAATACGGTCATTGGCTCCAAGCGGCACAACGCAGCATTTTTCGGGCGGAAGGTGAAAGGTTTGCACAAAGTAGTCGGCATACGTCTGGGTATCATTCAGAACCAGGTCGGCGGCGTGGCACGAGAGAAAATCAATCAACCAGAATGCCCGCCCGGTCAGAGAGCGCGGGCTGACGAGCGAACGCCCACTGCTGAAGGTGTCATACAGCGAGAGCGTTACATTGAAGACCAGCGGGATACCGCGGAGCGAGGCAAGCAATCGTGCGAGCAACATATCAAGATGTCCAATGTAGCCAACGATAAGGATATCATGGGCTGGCATATGGCGATAGCGGAAAATCAGGCGCACATAGGCTCGCAGGATGCGCAGGAGCATCTTGAGCAAGTTCAGCCCACGGTAGACATTTGTTTTGTCCCGTTTGCCTTGCCAGATTGGTTCATGACATTCGTAGACAGTGACACCCACCTGGCGCATGCCTTTCAGGAACATGACATTGCGCGGGTAATCGTGTTCGTAAGTGCCAAAATAACAGATACGCATAGCTTCTCTGTGTCTCCCATTATTGCTGTCCACTATCCTACCTTCCTCAATAGGCTTCCATTGCGGGAAAAGACATGGTCGCGGCTACTGCATTTTTTACTATGGCAAACGATGCCCACCGCCGGTCAAAACTTTTGAGATATTACGCCCTTTGCAGCCAGGAAGGTGGCATGTTTTTGCTTACCTCTATGGCTGTGAATGGTCTGGTTGCGCGAACTCCATATTGTTTTGCCCAGATTGCCATACGTCGAACCCCTTCTTGCAGTGAAACATGCTGTAGCAAATCGCCAAAGGTTGCCTGTGCTTTTTCGTGGGAGGAGAAGGCATGCAGAACTTCCTGGCGTGCTTCCAGGTAGGTTATCTGCAATTCAACCCCCATAGCGGCTGCCACGACTTCTGCCAGTTCATTGACCGTGTAGGGCGTATCCGCACCAATGTTGTAGACCTGGTTGTAGGCGGTTGGTCGTTCAATAGCGTGAGCAATGATGGGCGCAACATCGTCTATATGGCTGAATGCACGGGTTTGTGTGCCGTCACCAAAGATAGGAAAAGGTTTGTTTTGCATGGCATGGTTCATAAAGATGCCCAGAACGTTACGATAGCGGTCACCGATGTTCTGCCGTTCTCCATAGACGTTGTGCGGTCGGAAGATGATGAATGGGAGGCCGAACATGGTAGCGGACTCATGTAAATCTTGTTCAACGGCATATTTCGCGATACCGTAGGGGTCTTCCGGCATTGGTGTCATTTCTTCGCTCATGGGCGACTGGTTTGCGCCATAGACGGCAATGGAAGAAGTAAAGACAAAGCATTGCACAGTTCCCGTGTTCACCGCAGCGTTTATAAGATTAACGCTCCCTATCAAGTTATTCGTATAGTTGAATCGTTTGATAAAATGACTGAGACCTTCGGCGGCATAGGCAGCCAGATGGAATACATAGTCGAAGCGATACTCATGAAAGAGTGCATCTACCAACTGATGATTGACGATGCTACCTTCAACGAAATGGGCCAACGGGTGGACAAACTCGCGAAACCCACCGCTCAAATCATCCAGTACGACGACGCGATGCAACTTGGCTATCAAAGTGTCTACAACGTGCGAGCCGATAAAACCGGCTCCGCCGGTAACGAGACTTGTTTTCATAGGCTCCTTCAAGCTTACTCATTCTGTTCAAGTATTCTTCGGATACTGTATTCATCGCCAGCGCGGAATGTTGCATTGCGCAGCATCTCTCCGAGCAGGCCAGTGCTGAAAAATTGCAGACCAGTAATCATTAACAAGACGCCGAGCGTGAGTAGCGGACGATTGCTCAGGTAGTTGCCTAAAAACCATTCCCACGTAAGCTGAATATTGATGATCAGTCCAATGCTAAAAAACAGTGTTCCCAATGCGCCAAACAGTCGCAGAGGGCGTTGCAAATAGGTTGTCAGAAAGAGTACCTGGATAAAATCAAGATAGCCGCGCATCAGTCGGCGTGAGCCAAATTTGCTTTTGCCGAAGCGTCGCGGGCGATGCTCAACCGGTACTTCCGTGACACGGAAGCCGTGCTGTGCGGCTAGAATGGGTATAAACCGATGGAGGTCGCCATAGAAGCGTGATTTAAGGTCCGTTACTGTTTCGCTGGTGTAGGCTTTGAAGCCGCAGTTGAAATCATGCAATTTGACGCCGGTGATATTTGAAACCACGGCGTTGAAGAGACGTGATGGCAGGGTTTTGTCCAACGGGTCGTTGCGGCGTCTGCGCCATGCAGTGGCGAGGTCGTAGCCGGCTTCAATCTGGTCCAGCAGGAGGAACATGTCGCCGGGGTCTTCTTGCATATCGGCATCAATGGTCACGATTTTCTCGCCGCGAGCATGAGTAAAGCCTGCATGCAATGCAGCCGTTTTGCCGAAGTTGCTGCGAAATTGAACGACGCGGATACATGTATCCTGTTGCTGAAGTGCGCGACACTCTTCAAAGCTACCATCCCTGCTGCCATCATCTACCAGGATAATTTCGTAGCTAGATTGATAGGGAGAAGGTGCATCTGCCAGCACGGTTTGCAAACGTTCATAGAGGGGCGCAATGTTTTCTTCCTCGTTGTAGATTGGAATGACAATAGAGAGTGCAACAGACATAGATGTATCACGCTGGATGGTTGGTTGTTTCGATGTTTTCATTGACGATTTCGCGGATGACATAGATAAGCTTATTCTGGGTTTCGTAGTAGGTGCGGACGACCAGTTCACCAATCAAGCCCATGCTAATAAACTGTGCTCCAAGAATGATGAGCAGGATACCCAGTTGCAGCAAAGGTCGCCGGGAAAGTCGTTCACCTGCCAGCAGTTTGAGCATTGCCAGGTAGAAACTGATAGAGGTGCCCAGTCCCATAGATGC
>CAYFVX010000157.1:0-7912 GCA_964346425.1 uncultured Chloroflexaceae bacterium
TGCAACCCCCAATCCCCCGCTTTGCAAAGCGGCAAACCGCTTAGCTTCATGCGCAGGGGTTTGGCACCGCCAAACCCCTACCTTATAACCCAAACCCCTACTTTACCATCAGAGTCCCGCATGTGTGGGTGTTGGGGATGGCTCCGCCGTCCCCAACACCCACACAATCCTGTGCTGGTACGCCGCCTGCGTCCATATTTGTGGCTGTCGCAAAGTCTTATGTTGAAAAACATAAGACTTTGCGACAGCCATGTTGAACTAGCGACACTTCGGTGGTACTATACACTCAGGAACTATGAAAACAGACCACTCCGTTGCCAATACCATACATCATCTTATTGCCGCACTCATCCTCCTGGCTCTCGCCCTCTCATCCTGTGCGATCCTTCCCAACGAAGCCACTCCTGCCCAGCCCGCACCATTGCCAGAACAGCGGAGCGCATGGGCAATAGAAACCGTCCGTGCGCCAAAAGTATTTGGCTCAATGGGCTCACGTAGTCTGGCCCTCGACATGAACAACGACCCGCATATCGCTTATGGCGAAGACCACCTCTACTACGCCTGGTTCGACGGCACAGACTGGAACCACGAAATGGTAGATAGTGCCAGCGGCGTTGGCATGTACGCCTCCCTCGCGCTCGACTGGCAGGGCTACCCCCACATCAGCTACTACGACGACAATCTGGGCAGACTCAAATATGCCCGCTCGGATGGCATCTCCTGGCAAATCGAAGTCGTAGACAGCAACGGCAATGTCGGTACCTACAACTGCCTGACTCTGGATAGCTCAGGCCGTCCGCATATCAGCTTCTACGACGAAACGAACAGCGACCTCAAATATGCCCGATCCACCATCACTGGCTGGCAGATTGAAACCATAGAGCAGGAAGGATATGTTGGAACCCATACTGCCCTGGCCCTCGACGCAAAGGATCGCCCGCACATAGCCTATTATGCCGGCCCACCGCTTGATGACCTGCACTATGCCGTCTTTGATGGTACAGACTGGCAAATCCAGACCATAGACCAGAATGGCAACGTGGGCACCTACATCTCCCTGGCCCTCGACTCGCAAGACCGCCCGCACATCAGCTACCACGATGCCACCGCCGGTGACCTGAAATATGCCTTCGCTGCCGAAAGCGGGAACACAACTGCCTGGGCGATTGAGCGCATTGACGAGCAAGGTGTGGTAGGCTACTATCCCTCACTGGCTGTAGATAAAGCGGACCGTCCCCACATCAGCTATCACGACCTCAGCAACGACGACCTCAAATATGCGTGGAACGACAGCGGAACCTGGCAGATTGAAACCATAGACCACCGTGGCGATGCCGGTCGGTTTAGCTCACTTGCCCTGGATGACAACGACCGCCCCCACATCAGCTTCACCGAACTCAGCAGCGGAGAGCTGCGCTATGCCGTGGCTAATGGCTCCTCCTGGCAGATAGAGGTTGTGGATAGATCCGGAGTGACTGGCTGGTATACCTCGCTGGCAATAGACGACATGGGGCAACCCCACATCGTCTCCCACGCGGCTGGCTTCAGCAGCCTGAACTATGCCAGCTATGATGGTATCGAGTGGCAGGTGGAAGTGGTGGATGATAACGGAGCCGTAGGCTATTACACATCGCTTGCCCTGGACACCTTCGGGCAACCACATATCAGCTATTATGATATTGATGGCAAACAACTCAAATACGCCACCCTTGCCGAGACAGGCTGGCGCATCGAGGTCGTAGATAGCTCAGGTGATGTGGGACTCTATACCGCACTGGCGTTGGATGACAAAGACGTCCCCCATATCAGCTACTACGACAACAGCAATGATGTCCTCAAATATGCACGGTATGACGGCGAACGCTGGCTCCTGGAAACGGTGGATGATGTGGGCAAAACAGGCTTGCATACGGCCCTGGTGCTTGACCGTCGTGGTCGCCCCCATATCAGCTACTACGACGCAACCAACAGCTCGCTCAACTACGCCTACCGCGAAGGTGATACCTGGCAAATAAGCATTCTTGACAGCAGTGGTGATGTAGGCGAATACTCCTCACTGGCCGTAGACGCCACCAACCAGCCGCACATTAGCTACTATGACAGCAGCAACCGCGACCTGAAATATGCCCGCTCTGATGGGGAAACATGGCACTTTGAAACCGTGGATAGCCTCGGCAATGTCGGGAGCTATACCTCGCTCAAACTCGACGCTCGCAACCAGCCCCACATCAGCTACTATGACAAGAGCAACGACAACCTGAAATATGCATTCTCGGATGGTAGCCAGTGGTATGCCGGCATCGTAGATGAAACCGGGCGCGTGGGCCTCTATAGCTCACTCGCCCTGGACCGACGGGGTGGTATCCACATCAGCTATGGCGACACCAGCAACGCAGACTTGAAATATGCAAAGCAGTGGTAATAGCAGGTGATTGTAGTATTTTTGCGGCAAAGCCGCAAAAATACTACAACACAACGGCGTAGCCGCAAAAAAAGAGAACAAAAAGAATGTTTTCGGGGGGTTGCAACCCCCGATCCCCCGCTTTACAAGGACTCTGATGGTAAAGTCAGTCCAACCCCTGGGAGCGCAGGCGGCTCGCCTGCCCCAGGCAGGGGTTTGGCATCGCCAAACCCCTACCTTATCACCCAAACCCCTACTTTACCATCAGAGTCACAAGGGGGGAAGGGGAACTTCGGAAGCCCCTCTCCCTGGAGGACTCTGGTGGTAACCCCCATCTCTTGCCCGGACCTTTGCGGCTTTGCGCCTTTGCGCGAGGCCCTGCCCGGACTTTACCATCAGAGTCCTGGATGGGAGAGGGGTTTGGGGAGAGGGTGCGAGCGCGGTGAAATACCAGCTACGTCCACAGCAATGTCGTCTCCCTTATTTCGGCACGCATTTATGAAATGCTGTACTAAGGGCCACCGTCCACACGCTCCATCTGGTGGTTTCCCCCCTCCACCAGCGTCAACGCATCAAGAGCTACCGGCACACTTTGCACATACATCTGATTCACCAGCACCACCACCGTCACCCCATTATCAGGCTTATACGCCATCACCGACTTGAACCCACTCAACCCGCCGATGTGCCCCCATACCTCACCAAAACGTGTCTGCGCCGGCGCAGCTCCCTGCGTAGCCAGACTCAGCCCCTCAATATTCTTCGCCACACCCAGCCCATACAACGGATAATGATACACCTCGCCCGCAGGAAAATCTACCGGCACAAACGACAACATCTCCTGCATCATCGGCTCACTCAACAACTCACCCGCAAACAAAGCCTGCGCAAACGTCGCCACATCCTCCGCATTCGATATGATCCCACCGGCCGCCCACGCACACAGGCTCGCATAGGTATAATCATCATCGCCAATATACCCATGCACAAACCCGGCCGGTATCTCCTCGTAATCCTCCAGAAACGTATTATTCAAACCAAGCGGCGCGAAAAGGCGCGTGCGCAACACCTGCGCCAGCGACTCCCCACTTGCCTGCTCCACAATCATACCCAGCAAAATATAATTCGTATTCGAATACTTCCACTTCCCTGGCTCGCCTGGCGCAAAATACGTATCCCTGGACACCCCATGCGCAACCATCTCCGCCGGCTTCCATACCCGCAAAGGCTCCTCGCCAAAATACAACTGCTCGAAATGATAATCCAGATAATCGTACAACCCACTTGTATGGCTGAGCAACTGGCGAACGGTTATATTTGCCCCATTTGGAACCACGCCAGGCAACCACTGCTCCACCGAATCATCCAGACCAAGAACGCCCTCCTGTACCAGTTGCAAAACAACCGTCGCAACAAACGTCTTGGAAACACTGGCAATCCGAAAACGATCATCTGGTTGCACAGGCTGCTGCGTCTCCCGATTTGCAAGACCAGCCGCTCCAACCCATGTCCCCTCCCCATCCACATGCACATACATCGTAATGCCAGGATGACCAGGACGCTCCGCAACTGTATCAAGCAACTGCTGCAAACCAGCCGCAAGCACCGGATTCTGATACATCAGCGCAGGCGTTCGCTCGCGTTGTGAAGGTGTTGCTGTCGTGAGGGAAGAGACCGTCGCCCCCATCGTTGCCCCTGCATCAACAGGCAATGGTGTTACCGATGGCTGTTGTACTACTGCAAGCGGCATACTGGTTGTCGTAGGAGGTGGCGCATGCAAATCTGGCAACCCTGCCTTCAGCAACGAAGCGGGCGTAGGTGTTGCTGTTGGATTGGCGACTGGTCGCGAAGCCTGGGTTATTCCGCGTAGACCACACGCACTCACCAGCAAACTACCGAGCAACAGCAAACATAATATGGAGAACATGCGGGCGAATGCACGTTTTGATGGGCAAGAAAGCATGCGGGAAGAACTCATACCGGGCCTTTCTGTGTATCCTCACGGGTAAGATAATACGTCATACTGTGCAGCACACTGATAGGATCAATATCACGCACCCAGATATTTTTGGGAACCTGCAAAATAACCGGAGCATAGTTGAGAATAGCTCGCACCCCGGAAGTAATAAGCATATCCGCCACCTCCTGCGCACGTGCCGCCGGTACCGCCAGGATCGCCAGCCTGACCCGGCGATCGCGAACCACCACCGGAATATTCTCATCTGGCAGTACGGTCAAACCGCCGTATTCCTTTCCAGTGTTGGATGGATCGCTATCGAAAAGCGCAACAATACGCAGGCTCTGGCTACGAAACCCCTGATACCCCACAATCGCCTGCCCCAGGCGACCAACCCCAACCAGTACCATCGGCCATTCCTGATTTAACCCCAGAATGTAGTTGATATGGTCATACAACTTTCGCACATCATACCCAATGCCTTGCTTGCCAAATTCGCCAAAATAGGAAAGATCCTTGCGTATCTGGGCAGCCGTAACATTGATACGTTCTCCAAGTTCCTGCGAAGACACAGACAAAATGCCTTCATCAAGCAAATAGCGTAAACTGCGAGCATAGAGTGGTAAACGACGGATAACAACATCTGGGGGTATTATCTGATCCACAGAATCCTCCATGCAAGAGAATAATATGAGAACTTTCGATTATGAAAGGAATAGTTCCAAAACTATAGAAATTTATGGAAATGTTTATGCGGCAAGCCGCAATGGGTGAACTACGCACCCTCTACTCCCCTGCGCGAACGCATCAGGAGCTCCTTTTCGGATAATGTTGTATGCACCATTCACGTCGGCATTTTTCTTCGCATATTCGTGTAATCTCATCGGAGAAGTATACCATAAAAAACACAAATTTCAATGAATTGCTATGAACCAGGGCAACGACGCTTATACATAAAGACAATAAACTTCGTGAATTGTATCACCAGTCAGAACCACCTGTCAAACAAACATCCATAGCGTAACTGTTCACATTCACGGGAAAGAAAACGAGTCGCGCACGTCAGTAAGCGGATATTTCCCTTTCGTAAGCACATTTTGTCCGCTCCCTCACGGTCGCGGCTCGTCTGTTTGCCTCATTGCTGAACAGTTACATCCATAGCCGTTCCCGCTCACAGGTGGTTTCGCTGCTGCAACCACGCCTCGCGTACCTCCCTGGCATGGGCAAAAAGCTCCTCCACCTGCCCGGCATCATCCGCTTCCAACATAGCCCGAACCTCAACCAGAAAAGCCAGCGTATCATTGATCCAGCGTATCAGCGCCGTGCGATTGGTCATACAAATATCCCGATGCATCACCGCATCGCCAGAAGCCAGCCGCGACATATCCCGAAACCCGGTGGCAGCCAGAGCGGCCATCTCTTTCCAGGCTGGACTACGACTGGTCATCTCAACCAGACAAGTAGAAAGCAAAAAGGGCAGATGCGAAACCCCGGCAACATAAGCATCATGCTCATCCGCATCAATAAAATACGGTCGCGCCTCGACCGTCCGTACCAGAGCTTCAACCAGCTCCAGCGCATGCGGACGAACCGTTGGCGATGGAGTCAAACAATAGATAGCCTGTTGAAAGAGCACAGGATCCGCTGCCTGCGCACCCGCCTGCTCCTTGCCCGCCATGGGATGTCCACCCACAAAATCCACATGCGACGGCAGAAATTCCCGGGCCCATGCACATACCTGCGCTTTCGTACTGGCAACATCCGTCAACGTAGTTCCATCACCGAGCAGTGGAGCAAGCTGCACAAAAAGCTCACGAACCGCAAGCACCGGAGTCGCCACAATGACCAGCTTTGCATCTTTCACCGCTTCAGCAAGCGATTTTGCCCCACGATCTATCGCAAGACGCTCGCGAGCAATACTGATTGCCGAACGGTCTGTATCATACCCAATGACGCGTACTGCACCCAGCGGAGAAACCTGCTCATCTGCTGAGCGAATTGCCATACCGAGCGACGTACCGATCAACCCCATCCCCACAATAGCAATATCCATCACCGCGTTCCATCCCCTTTAGCCGCAACCTTGCCCCGCACCAGCATCATCAACTCCACCATCAACACAATAAGCACCAGCAAGAGAAAACTTATCCAGGTCAACATCCGCAACCCGGCAAGTATAATACCACATGCTGCTATCCCACCGGCTACATATGCCTGTCGTCGTGCCTGGCGCATATCCAGGCGATGCGCCCGTTTCTTGATAAAACGTTGCCGCAGCGCATAAATAAATGGCAAAACTAGTGCGGACGTACTCAGGAATATGGCGGTGATCAATAACGCATAGACCGGTAAATCAGGGAGCGACAATAACCAACCATTGGGAGGCGGAACAAAGGCCAGCGTATGAAACAAAAGGGCAAAACCGGTCGTTCCCTCCACAGCCAGCCGTGGAAGCTCCATATGCTGTTGCAGCGGCGCAAACGTCAGCACACTTGCTGCCAGTACCAGCACATAAAAGAGCACGCACTGCAACGTGAATGGCCCATCCTCTGCCCGCAAATCGACCAGAAACAAGAGCGTGAGCGCACCCACCCAGCAAACACCAGCCCCTATGACCATCGTCAAAGAAAACGGACGTCCAGCAATATGCTCAGATGTCTTACGACTGGCTTCTGGCATGACCCTCTATTGTCTGGATGACCTTCTGAATGCGGGTATCATCTGGCTTGAGCATCAGCGCACGCTTGAGCACTTCAAGAGCGCGGTCAGCCTGCTCAATCTTTGCATAGGCCAGCCCAAGTGCTTGCAGATACGAACGGTTGTCTGGTTGCTGCCTAACAGCCGCCTGCCATTCCTGCACCGCCATAAACCACATCCCTCGCTCATGATATTGAACACCTGTCTGGTAGTGTTCTTTTGCACTCTTTTTCTTCACCTGAGGCACAAAACGCTGCTTTTTTCCATAAAAATCACGATAACTGCGGGGAATAAGCACCAGAAATGGCAGCATAAGCGGCCAGAAATGCCCCCGAATAGAGAGCAGAAAAACAAAAAACACCAGCACAATCATGGCAATATATGCCCAGCGGTAGCGTTGCAACACCGCCCCTGCCAAACCAAGCGACACAATACCCAGCACCAGCGGCGGAATATAGTGCGCTCCATGCCCCAGCAAAATAAAATTTGCCCCGATAAAGAAGATGCTCCCGACACCCCACAACCCCCCCATAAAAGAGAGAGCCACCGAACGTCGTTCCGATGGTTCTGAACGCACCATCAAACTGGAACGACATTGCGGACATTTCTGCTGGTCTGACCGAGTCGTAGCACCACAGTAGGGGCAACAGAAGCGAATATCACTCGCTGAAGCAGTTTGTCGTTCCTCAGATGTTGCCGTGTCCTGGTTTGCTTGACGTAATGTTTGTGCTTGCTCATGAACAGAAGGAGCACCAACCTGTGCCGAAACATCCCTTGCATCCCCACCAGTGGATGGTGCCGCAGGTGCCGAGGCCGCATTGCTGGTTGAAGCTGCTCGCTGTTGCAACCAGCAATGC
>CAYFVX010000158.1:0-7902 GCA_964346425.1 uncultured Chloroflexaceae bacterium
ATTACCACCAGCACCGCCAACCCTGCAAACAGCTTGCGATAGCCACCACTCAACCAGTTGTTCTTGTTTGACATATGTTTCCTCCATTCATAGTTTGTCGCGAGCGCATCAAGTGGTTCTTGGACCCGTCCGTTGGTGCGCCCGGTTTTCTCTTGCATACGTTCCAACGCAGTCTGCACATCTGGCAGAGCGACCTGCTCAGCCAGCATGGTTTCAAGCTGCGCCGACTGCACACGCAACTCATCACACGTGTTCTGGCAACCCCCACAGGCGGCGAGGTGCGCCGCAACCGCATCACGCTCAGCCACCGGCAGTTCATTGTCCAGATAGGCACGCAGCATTCCTTCATCGTAGCACGTTGTCATTACTCCCCTGATTACATAATACCAGGTTCGGATAATGACTTCTACCACAGATGACCACAGATGACCACAGATTGTCCAGTTTTTCTCTTTGCATCTCTGCGCCTCTGCGCCTCTGCGTTGAAAAAGTGATTATGCGAACATGGGATAAGGTATTCAATGCACCACCGGCTGGCTACTCTTTGCCAGAAACGCCCGCTCGGCACGTGCCAGCAGCGTACCGACCGACCCCGGAGCGATGCCGAGCGTTGCAGCTATCTCGGCATAGGAAAGGCCCGCATAGCGCAACAACAGGAGCTTGCTCTGCCGCTCCGGTAGCTGGGCCAGAATTGCCTGCACATAGGCACGTTCCTCGGCCCGCACCGCCATACTATACGGATCACTTGCCTCCATGCCTGACAATGGTTCGCCCATCCGCTCCATACGCTGCTGTGTGCGGCGGTTGCTGCGCAGCGTATTGTAGCCGCGGTTCAGGGCCACACGGCACAGCCAGGCAGCCAGTCCACCCTCGCCGTCTTTCAGGGATGGCGGGGTATGGTAGAGCGCAAGGAAAGTCTCTTGCGCCAGGTCTTCCGCCTCCTCGCGGCTGCCCACCAGGTTGTAGACCACGCGGTAGACGCGCTCGTAATGTCGCTGGAAGAGCGCATCAAAGGCGGTGCTATCATGCTGGCTTTGCCATTGGGCAAGCAACGTTTCGTCTGTTTCAGCCACAGGCATGGTTCTCCTTGTTAAGACCGTGGACGGTGGACAGTAGACCGTCGCTCCGTCGCCTTTCTTACTGTTTAAACACCGCGGGGAGGGATTTTGTGACAGGGGATGAAAGAGCAATTTCATGACGGCGACAAGGAGGAAAAAGCATCAAGTCTGCTTCCACACACCATACGTCCCAATTTCAAACGTGCTGGCTTGTTTCAGGATGGAACCGGGGGCAAAGCATACTCCATTGCAATGGACAAACTGTCCGACATAGCGATGCTTGCTTTCCGTACCTCGCCACTCGCGGCCTACCAGTGGCTCAACCTCACCCTCGGCATGCACCCCCGCTATTTCTGTATGGGCAAAAAGGGGTTGTCCTTCATGCATACGTATCCTGGGACGATTGGCATGCCCATCAGAAAAGCGAGCAGGAATGGTAAAGAGCGTTGACTCCTGGGTACAGGTTGTCAACTCCTCTGCCAGTTCGACCCGTCCCCACTTATAGGTGCGCTCGCCACCTAATTGCAGATGGGCAAGTGCTTGCTTGATAGCGGGTAGCCTGTCTTGCATATCTGCATGCACAAAAAGGTAGCCAATCAGATAGACCGGCTCGCCCGTATCAATCGTCAGGGGAGAGAGAAACTCTATCTCATGCAAACTCCCTTCGGTAGCTGACTGTGCGGGATAACTCAACGCAGTACTGGCATAACTGCGGAGAAACCGACGTTCAAACGACGCATCATCTGAGGTTTGCCAGGGAAATGCAACAACATACGCACTTTCTCGCTTGATTGCCGGGTAGAGGTAGGTATATGCCAGCTTTTGATGAATCTCTTTGCCCATTTGTTGATAGTCTTCTGCCAATGGCGGGCGGTTCTCGCGGTATGCCTGGTCACGGGTCAGGCGCATCGTCAACGCTCCCCAAAGGTTGCGACCGGTGACATAGGAGCGTGTCCGTTGCACATTGCCTGTCTTGTTCCAGCCAATGTGCAAAGGAGAGCGCAATCGAAGAACCAGGTGATACATCGTCCAACTCATGCCGTTGCTCCTGTTTTATCCGAAGAATCCTCTTTCACATCCAGGCGAGCCTTTGCCCCATAGCGAGCATAAATAAGCATCTGCTCAAGCACCTCTTTTGCCAGCAACAATCGTTCCAGCTCTTGCGTGATGTGCTCTGCAATCAGGTGCAATATCTGCGCACCTTTTGGTGCAATGGCGACGGAGCTGGCGGTTGCTTCAATCGGCAATTCGTCGGGTAGTGTGTGCGGCAGTTCCTTGAGCAACCAGAGCATTTCACGAATGATGATGCTAAAAATGATGGCTTCTTTTGCCAGTTCCCCCTTTTCACCAGGCTTTGCCCGCGAGAGTGCAAACACAAAACAGGCATACACCCCGTTTTCTTGCAGCACGCCCAGAGCTTTGGTGACGGCATTCTCTACATCAGAAGCTTTCTTGACGCTTGCAGTATCAGCAATAATCCGTTGCGCATGTTTTGCCGCGAGATAATCGAGATTGAGTGGCTTGCTCCCTGCTGTGGTATTCATGCTTGCACCTCCCATTTGCCAGCCACCGCCATGCGGCCAAAGCCACGAGTACCCATTCCACCCACGCCGAGCCACGCTATCAAACCCAATCCGGCCTCAA
This sequence comes from uncultured Chloroflexaceae bacterium, assembly GCA_964346425.1. GTDB lineage: Bacteria > Chloroflexota > Chloroflexia > Chloroflexales > Chloroflexaceae > JAAUSY01. Next base: position 2,703 of record CAYFVX010000158.1, read on the forward strand.
CCACATCAGCAGGATTTTCCCATTGCACCTGGAGTCGGTTTCTCTCTTCCAGTGCTTCTTTCACCCATTCTTCTTTCCACCCCCATTTTTTCTCACGCTCATTCGGCGGCTGATTGAGCCATTGCTGCAGCCGTTCTTCATCTGGAAAGGTTTGCCGATAATCGTCTATAATGATCTCCATCGTGAGGAACGTTGCGCGTGGCAGTGCCTCATAAGTAAACAGTGCTCCTTCGCTTGCCGCACCACTCTTCGGGTCAATACTCACTGACGTGCGGACTTCCAGGTTGCTATTGACAATATGGCTAAACAACTCAGGATGGACCAGAACGATACGGTCTTTGATAGCCAGCCAGCGTTGTTCGTTTGCCCAGGCCGGTGGGGGAGTTATCTGGGCCACGTGCTCCTGCTGCACATTGAGCATAAGCCAGCCAAGATTGAGCGGCTCGCTGCGCGACCAGGTGCAGTATACCTTGTCATTGGCCCAGGCATCGAGTGCAGGTACGCTCTGGACACCAATATTTGCATCTGCAAGCCGTTGCACCGTGCTCACCCAGACAGGACCGACCATCGAATGCACCGGGAAGAAAAGCACCAGCGCATCCGATATATTGACGATGCCAGAATAGCCCTTTGTTTCACGGTCGTTGTTACCTGTATCGGTCTCTTGCACATAGCCAAAGGTGTAGCAAACCGGGTTGGTGGCAATATGTTTTGCAGCCTTGTGGCTCTGTCCTGCCGCATACGGATCCTCATACAACCGTGCCGCATACGAGCGTGCGGCTCCGTGCAGACTGGTACCGGGTATCTTGGGAATATGTGCGCCAGGTTCACGCACGATACTATTGTCTACCCGCCCCAGGCGATAGCCGCCAGTGCCAATATGCACCGGGTCGGTCGTCATCAGCAGGTAGCGGTACGATTTAAACAAGATCATTGACTGGTTGCTCCTCTTCTTCTTTCAAAATGGCGTGATGCAGTTCGAGCAGGTCGGCAAGCTCACCGCGTACCCCCGCCTGCATAAGCAACTGCTGCTCTTTCTGGCTCAATTGCTTCCATTGCCGTCCTTCAGGCCAACTGGCCCCTGCCAGCGTATCGCTGACAAACTGTCTGAAAACCTCGTCTTGCTGCGATAACCCTCCTCGGTCGTTGCCATACCACAGTTCGCGGGTCGCTTCTATCGTCTGAATAACCTGATGGCGTTGGGCAGGCTTCAAGAGTTTCATCACCCTCCAGATGACATCAAGCCGGTCCAGGTCATCAAGCAAGTAAGAACGGGTAGCTCGCGCTGGTCGTCGCCCATGCTGGTCGTAAGCAATATCAAAACGGCGGTCGGTAGTATCCAGGAACTCGAAGTCAAAGCGAGAGGGACGGATGTAGACCGTTTGCCCAGATTGAAGCTGGTCTACCGGCACAACGTTGATTTCATCTGTTGATGGGTCTGTAGTGAGCAGGTGGGAATACCAGATATCCGTGGTACTTCCATCTCCCATATATGCTGGATATTCCCAGAAAAAACTGCGACTACCTTGCTCGAAACGAATATGCCGCTGAGATGACGGGGACGGGTATACCTTCCACGGTTCCCATTGGCCTGGCATCGTAAGCATTTTTCTGCCGGCATCTAGCATGGTTTGCACTGTTGTGCGGCGCAAAGCAAAGATGATACCTAGATGAATCGGCAAACGGTCATGTACTCGTGCCATCTCTTTATCATATTTCGCCTTGATAGCGCGTGCTACATCTTTTGCCCTATTTGTTGGAACCAGGGCCATAAACATTGCTGGTTCAGTTGCAAGTGGAATGAATGGCTTGAAAACGCTTTCTTCGATAACCTGACAGTTTTCAGCAACAGGCGATATCTTCCTTTCCCTGGCTCCATAGCCACCCCGTTCATAAATGTGCAGATTTCCAGTAATCACTTCGTCTTTCAGCATGGCGAGAAGTTTTTCATCGTCTTGCCATATCTTGCGCTCTATACCAAGCAACTTTGCTACATAGCGCAAGTTCGCAGTGCTCAAGAACAAACCTCTGTCTGCATCCCAGCATACGCCAATACGTATCCCTTTGGTGTCCAGTTCATAAGTGTGATAGTTAGCAAGCGATTTTTGTAAATGTGCTGCATTGGTCGGTTGTATCATCAGGCGCATCTGCTTTTGAGTACCTGATTCTTTTGGGAGAATGTTCTGCTCTATCTCTTTCCAGAAAGTACGGGTTGTTTCCCAACATCGCTGGATGCGTGCAAAGGAGTCTGATTTTTGCAGGGTTGCTATGAGCTTACCATTCAGCCAGTCATCTAGCACAAATCGACTGACAATCAAAGCCACGCCTGCATTGATGTCTGCTACTTCATCGATCCAGACAGTTTGTTCAAATGAAGTGTCTTCTTGATTGGACCAACGCTTTGCCCGTCGTCCACGTCGTTGTAAACATACCCGACAAATATTTTGGTTCATCGCTTTCTCTTGCGTTGCCCATGCTGCAAAGTCTTGCGTATTGTCTGCATCTTCTCCTGGATATCCTACCGGGCGTATACCGCACACTGTGCAGATAGGAGACTGCTTTGGGCGAAACTCTTCAGACCAGGATGGAGTTATTTGTTCCACATCCAGGAGCCTTGTAAGACCGCGACGTTCAAGGATTTGAGCAAGTTTCATCTCTTTGCCACGATATGCTTTGCTGACCTCAATCTCTGGCTGTAGCTCACCCTTGATACCTTCTCCGTCAAAGGCTTCCAAAAGCAATATTTTCAAAGATTCCCCTCGATTGTCCGTCAGGTTAAGCAGATTATCGAAATCGGCCACTACGAAGACACTCCCGTGTTCATCGCGGTAAATTTCATTGCCGAGCGGATATTGCACTTCCAGTAATTCGCGCACGGCATCCAATCCTTTTTGCAATGTCTCACGCCGCGCCAACATATCCGTGATGTGATGTGCGTGTGACCAGAATGCCAGTCCGTCAAAGGAAACATGCAGGAGCCGCCAGCGTGTATCAGAGACTGATGGAATACTTTGGCATAGGACAATAGATGCTGCACTGCTTTTGAAGAGAGCTGCTATAGAAGATGCGTAGTTCCAGAGTGTAATCTCGTTCCACGGCCACTGAGTATCGCTCAATGCATCTTTGAGATATTTCTCTGCAATATCCAAGAAATCAAATCGCTCTTTAGATATGTGATCTGCTATCTTCAAAGCAGTATCAACAATCTTCCATCGGTTTTCTGCCATGTCCCAGAGTGTAGGTTTTCTCTGTTCAAACCCAAAGGCAGTAGTTAAAATAAGGTTTTCCCAAGACCCAGGGACACCTGCATTGTCTTTCTCCGTCCCCGACACTTCACCATGTGAAAGTACAAGAAGCGCAGGTATGCGAGTAGCATGTTCAGATTTTAACCAACGAGTGAGGGTTGATTGTCGCTTATAATCATTGCCATCTGGTTTGTAGAAAAAATCATCCCAAAACAAGGTGAGAAGATCTGCAAGTGACCAGATTTCACCACCAAGATTCAAAGTGATACCCCGAAGTTGAATTTCCAGGTTTAATTGATTCTGTTCCTCGGTGGTGCGGATTTTTTTTCTGTCTTCCTGAACAGCATGGTTAACTTCTGATTTTTTCTGTTTCTTATTCTGAAGTTGATTGCCCAATTCGCGTTTATCAGTACCTGGTTGCTTCAGACTTTTTTGCAAATCTTCAATTTCTGCATTTATTTGTTGGAGTGGTTGTTGGTTTTTTTGTCTCTCTTCGACATGGCAAAAATACAAAGGCCCATTACTACAAAAAAACCGTGAAAATTCCCACAGTGAGTCAATTTTTTTTGCCAGAAGAGGAAGGTTTTCTTTTTGGTTTTTGTAGTCAGATATGAGTAATTGAATGTTATTTTGTTCTTCTTCAGTCCATATATTTATATTGGATAAAGCCTGACGGAATTCCTGCTTGTTTTTCCACGATATACTGACAATTTCCGTCATTTCAGAGCTAAAAATACCCAAATCAGGCTTTGCAAAACGTTTGAAGATGTAGTCAGTTATCTCGCTATTATGCTGTTGTATATGATGGGATGTGCTACCATCTACTGCTTCAGCGAGAAAATTGACATCCAATTTCCCCAGATTATGCAGCAACGCTGCCAACTCTGCCTTGAGTATCTCATCGCGTGCATCAGCAAGTGCCTGGAGTGTTGTCATCTCCCCCCTCCTTCAACGCTGCAGCTATTGTGTCCGCCTTTTCAAGCAACTCACCCAACGACTGAAACGAACAGGTTGTAGTCACTGGTCGCTCTGGCTCTGGTTCTGGCTCTGGTTCTGGTTGGTGTGCTGGCTCTGGTTCGGCCAGTTGCTGTTGCCATAGCCCACGCCCTTCGCGCTCCCACCATTTTGCTGCTTTCTCGTAGAGTTGTTTGTCGCGTTTTTTATATGTTCTGCCTTGCTGCACAATAAAATCCTGGTATTCTGTTTCAGATTTCATGCTTCCATCGTCTTTTCGTAAATCGGCAATAAGTTGCCCGGATGGTTCTTGATAGTTAGAAGGGACCTGGGCTGATTTGGGTTGAACAATTTGTTTTGGTTTCGCAACAGAGAGTGCTGGCAAGTGGGCATGGAGGATTATCTCGCCTGGTGTGCTCAATGCATCCTCTGCCCTGCCATAGCCACTGCTCGTCTTCGCGCCAAAGCCATACAGCGTGAGCATGGCAACAATCCCCTCAGCCAGCAACTTGAGATCATCAGCGACATCTGAACCTTTTGCTGGCACGTTGATTGGGACATAGAGCAGGCTGAATGTGCCCGTGGTTTTAGCCGGGACACACTCGAAATAAATGGGCAATTTGCCCGCACCGGTTTTACGGTCATGCGGATTGATGACCTCCAGGCCGATGCTGTCGAAAAAAGTGGGAAAGAACTGGATAGAGCCTGCATGATGGGGCAGGGACATTTCCTCTCCATGAAAACACGCACGAACCTGCTGACGATACACCTGCGCGGCTGCTTCGCTCAGGTCATCCAGATACGCTGCCAGTTCTTTGACCTGTTCGCCCTCTTCGCCCTTCTCATCACCAAAAAGCCGTGTCAGACGGAAGCGTCTCGCTGCCAATGTCTGCATGTTTTTCTGTTCCTGCCAATCCTCGGTCTGCATGTTTTTCTGTTCCTGCCAATCCTCGGTTAGCAACTCTGTCATTGCAGCACGCAGTGCCCCTTTCCAGCCACTC
>CAYFVX010000159.1:0-4249 GCA_964346425.1 uncultured Chloroflexaceae bacterium
GCATGCATGTTTTGCCTTGCGCAAGCAAAGCCCACCGCAGGTGACACCTGTTGCGGGGAGATCTCTTTCTGTTATACTAATAAAGAAGCTAAAGAGTATCGTAATAGCTTTTACGAGGAAATTCTTATGCAAAGGAACATATGGTATGGAACAGAAACGTCGCCTGACCATTGGCATTATCCTTTTGTTGGTGCTGTCTGTAGGAGTCAGTGTTGCCGGCGGGATGATTGCCGGTGGAATTGCTGGCTACTACGTGGCCCAGCGGAGTATTGCCCAACTGCCATCACCGCAGGTGATGGTTCAGCCAGTGCAGGCTCCTGAGCAGGGCAGGGTTGAAACAACCCCACAATCTGCCTGGTCTTCCAATGCGAACAAAGATACATTGCCCTTCGCCACTTCGCCTATTACGGGGAGTGCTTCGCACGCTATGGTACAGGCTGCCAAGCGGGTAGCACCGGCTGTTGTGACGGTTTTGAATCTCGATAGCGAAACCCGAACAGGCGGAAGCGGCAGTGGGGTTATCATTGGTGAACAAGGCTATATCATTACCAATCACCATGTGGTGGAAGAGGCCGAAAAGCTGGAGGTGCTCTTTCCCGATAGCAGCCTGCATGAAGCCAGTTTGATAGGGGCAGACCCACTTTCCGATATTGCGATTATCCAGGTGCAAGACGCTGTCCCGTCAGTCGCCCCGATAGGTGATTCAGATGCGCTGCAGGCAGGTGAGCAGATTATTGCCATTGGCAGTCCCCTGGGGAATTTTCGCAATACCGTCACCGCCGGTGTCGTCAGTGCGTTGAACCGTTCGGTGGGCAATCTGGAAGGATTGATCCAGACGGATGCAGCGATCAATCGTGGCAATAGTGGCGGACCGCTGGTCAATTTGCGCGGCGAGGTAGTTGGTATCAATACGCTGGTGGTACGCAGCAGAGATTTCGATATGTCGAGCAGTCCGGCCGAGGGGCTGGGGTTTGCGGTTCCCAGTAGTATTTTTGAGCAAGTGAGCGAGCAACTGATCAAAAAGGGCGAGGTGGACTATCCCTACATGGGTATCTACTATCGTATGATTGATGGGAGCATTGCGGTTGAGTATAACCTTGCCTCGCAACATGGAGCGTTGGTGATTGATGTCGAGTCGGATACGCCGGCAGATGAGGCCGGGCTATTGCCCGATGATATTATTATCGCGGTCAATGGCACACCACTGTTGCTGGAAAATTCGTTGCGTTATCAACTGACGCAGCATAGTCCAGGCGAGACGATACGGGTGAAGGTTTTGCGCAATGGGGAGGAGGTTATGCTGGATATTGTGCTGGCAACTCGTCCCAAACGGCTAGACCGTTGAGACAACCATTTGCAAACAGGAAGGAAATACACGCAGGTGTGTGCCCGCCCATTCAAGGACTCTGATGGTAAACCTGTACGGTCCCTGGGGCAGGCGGCTCGCCTGCCCCAGGCAGGGGTTTGGCACCGCCAAACCCCTACCTCTATTACCCAAACCCCTACTTTACCATCAGAGTCTTCAAGTAGGGAGTGTGTTTGTTTCGACTTCGTCGAAACAAACACACTCCCTACTTTACCGCTTGTTATTCGTCATCCTCATCTTCAAGCTCATAGAGGATATCCATCAGTTCATCTTCACGTTCGGACAGTTCGTCTTCGTCTCCATCCTTAATCGCCTGTTCAAAGGCAGCAATAGCGGCTCGCAATTCCGAAGAATCGCCGGTTGCCTGCTGCAAAGCACGCCTGGCTCGCTGCAGGAGGGCAAACGTTGATTCGTCTACGTTGAATTCTTCTTCTCCCTCCATAACTTCAACGGTTTCCATTTCTTCAAGACTGGCACGAGTTGCGGCAATTTCCGCAGGTGAAAGGTGCGCTTTGGCTGCTTTGGCGGTCATACCAGCCTGCTTGCCGCTTCCCCGGTCAACTGCGGAAATATTCAGCATTCCATTCACGTCGAAGTCAAATTGCACGGTAATGCGCGGCGGGATACCAGGGCTTTCAGGTTTGAGGTTTTCAAACAGAAACTCGCCAAGCAAAGTATTGTGCGAGGCTATCGGCTGTTCTCCCTGATAGACTTTGATAGCAATAGTATCCTGGTCGGGATAGATTGCAGAATAGACCTCTGAGCGGGAGGTAGGAATAGTGGTATTGCGATGGATGATCACACTGTAGCGGTCTGGAACCAGACGACCAAACTGCATGTCTGCGACCTGAATGCCCAGGGAATGCGGTGTTACGTCAACAAGTATCGCGTCAAGCGGTTCGCCGGCGATGATGGCCGCCTGGACTGCTGCGCCAAGCGCGACCGCTTCATCCGGGTTAATGGTCGTATCAGGCTCAATGCCGGTATGGTCCGTGACCATTTGCCAGATGACAGGGATGCGGGTGCTCCCACCCACAAAGATGATACGGTTCAATTCGGCGGCTTCTATCTCAGCATCTTTGAGTGCAGCATCGAATGAGGTGAGGGTTCCTTCGAGCAGGTCGAGGATGAGTGCTTCAAATTCGACGCGAGAAAATTCCAGGTCCAGGTGGAGGGGTTTGCCGTCCTGGGTCATGAGATATTCTTCGCGGATTTTGACAAAGGGTTGGCTGGAAAGGGTGATTTTGGCAGACTCGGCAGCTCGCAGGAGACGGGCGCGAGCTTGCAGATTTTCGCGCGGGTCTACCCCATGTTCTTCCAGGAATTGTTCTGCCAGATGGTTCATCAGACGATCATCAAAGTCGTCACCACCAAGCTGGGTGTCGCCGTGGCTTGAGCGCACTTCCACCACGCCTGCATCCATTTCAATGATCGAGACATCGAACGTACCACCACCCAGGTCATAGACTGCAATCATCTGATGTTCTTCAGACTGGTCCAGACCATAGGCAAGCGCGGCAGCCGTTGGTTCGTTGATAATGCGTTCCACCGTAAAACCAGCAATTTCACCGGCTTCGAAGGTGGCCTGGCGTGCTATATCTGAGAAATAGGCGGGTACGGTGATAACGGCACGTTCGACGGTTTCGCCAATTTGTGTTTCAACATTGCGCTTGAGTTCACGCAGAATAATGCCGGATATTTCCTGGGGGGTATAGCTTTTGTCGCCCAATGTGACATGCGTATCCTCGCCCATTTGTCGCTTGATGGATCGTACTGTGCGGTCGGGATGCAGGATATACTGGTTCTGGGCAGGTGTCCCTACGAGCAACTTGCCTTCCGGGGTGTAGCCTACCACCGAGGGCATGATGTTGCTATTGCCCTGGGGAATAATACCCGGCAGACCATCGCGCACTAGCGCGGTGGCTGAAAAGGTGGTTCCCAGGTCAATTCCTATAATGCGGCTCATGCTTCTCTCTCCTCTGTTTGTGCTTGTATTTTTGCCATTTCTGGTTCTCTGGCAACCACGACCTCGGCGTGGCGCAGAATGTCCGTGTTGTGTAGAAATCCGCGGCGTAGTTCCGCAGTGATCGTACCGGCTGCCTGTTCAGCAGTCGCTTCTGTCGTGTCCATAGCGATGTGGTACTCAGGATCAAAAGGAGTACCGACAACTTCCATTGGCATGATATGTTCTTCTTCGAGAATGTCGAGCAACCGGCGGGTGATAAAATTCAGACCATGCAACCATTCTGCCATGGCGGTGCGCAATGACGTCATGCGCTCGATTGCTTCTTCAGACATCGGAACAGGCTGCGGTGGTTCCGCTTCCCGTTCAAACAAACGGGCAAAAAAAGAGCGATCCTTTTGTGGAGGTGCTGCCGTTGTCGTTTCGGGTTGTTGCTCTATTTGTGCTATCAGTTGCTCGCCAGACCGGGCGGCCTCGTCGAGACTGTCTATCACCGGCAGCAAGCTCCGGGCAACTTCTAACCGGGCCTTTGCCTGATTGTGCCGATTTTGTTCATAGAGATTAAGCAGCTCTTTCTCGCGGCGTTCATCGGCTGTTTTGAGCGTGTCTAGTGCCTGCTTGAGATTCTCCATCTGCGATTCAGTCAGCGAGTTCGCTTTGAGTTGTTCCTTCCCAGAACGACTGATTTGCTTCTTTAGTCCTTCATAGCTTGCTTGCAATTCACTGGTTGTATTGACAAGGCTGGTGGAATTTTGTTGCAGGTCGTCAAACCCCTGATGCAATGTAGCCAATCGCTGCGTCTGGGAAGTGAGGTGCTGGTTCATGCCATCCAGAGCTTGCAACCGCTGGTCAATATCATCCAGAACTTGCAACCGCTGGTCAATATCATCCAGAACTTGCAACCGCTGGTCAATATCATC
>CAYFVX010000159.1:4349-7891 GCA_964346425.1 uncultured Chloroflexaceae bacterium
CAACCGCTGGTCAATATCATCCAGAACTTGCAACCGCTGGTCAATATCATCCAGAGCTTGCAACCGCTGGTCAAGCGGCTGGAGAAATTGATAGAGTTTTTGCTCTAGTGATTCCAGTCGGGCTTCCACGTTGGAAGGGGAAGGTCGCTGTATGATGGTTGTGTGCTGATCTTCTGGCACAGGATCATAGCTTTTGCGTTTGATGGTGTGACTCAGGTGACCCATTTTCCAACATTGCAGCCAGAACGAGAAATCCAGAAACCAAAAAAACTTCTTCTGGTTATGGCGATGGTGATGATGCATACAAATGGATTAAATATCCTTGCTCACAGCGTTATTTTCTTATAGTATTCACGCCAATCTTTGCGGTTCAGATCGCTCAGGTGCTCGGCAGCCAGGAGAATATCGTCTGGCTGGAGCGACAGGTCTATCTGGGGAAGACGACGTTTCTGGGATGCTTGCGGCCAGACATTCAGGCGGTGCATATCGCTCTCAAGGCGTTTTTCCGGGTCTCGTACCTTTTCATAGGCCGCACGAATACGCTTGAAATTGGCGGAATCTTTTTCGGGCGGGTAGTCCCGCACGAGTTGAAAATAGGCTTTTTTGATTTCTGCGGCCGTTGCCGTTGGAGCAACACCAAGCACTGCATATGGGTCTTGATAGTTTGACTTGGTCATAAAGCTGGTTCCTTTTCTCTGGCTACCTGATACAACAGTTTGCCGTCCCGTATCCTATACGAAGAAGTCATCCAGATCAAGACTCAACCCTTCAGTGAGGGCACTACGAAAGTGGGGCTTCCCGACTTCCTGCCGCATCGCTTCTGCGTGCTGGGCGGTGAGCATATCGCCCTGTTGACGTGCCATACGTGCAGCCTGTGCCAATGTTTTCTTTGCCTCTTTGACCTGGTTGTTCATACCCTGCGCAAGGCCAAGCATCAGATGAGCGTTGGGTTCTTCTGGCTGCATTTCGACACTTTTTTCGGCACACATCAGAGCAAGCTCAGGCTGTTCGCCCATAATTTCCAGGGTAATCGTGGTGTAAAAAGATGGATATTTGTCCACGAATTTCTCAGCACGCTCCAGCAAGTCTTCGCAAATTGGCACCCATGTTTGCGGGTCAATTCTGGGAGCTTTGGGTTTGCCCATAATGAAGCTGACGAACGAATCCGCAACCGGCTCGGCAGTCTGACGCGCTAACAAAGAAATAACCTCGGAGTAGAAATCTAAAATGGTATCTTCCAGGCGTGATTCGGCGAGATCTACTATTGCGTATGCTTCTTTCGGACGGTTGGCAACAGCCCAACATTCAAAAATAGACATATACACATCATGCCGATCGGGTGCCAGTTCCAGGACGCGGTCGATATGACCCTTTGCTTCGTCTACCTTTTTCTGATCAATCGAAACCCGTGCCAGACTAAGGGGAAACTGGAAATCATCTGGGGCAAATTCTTGCCCTTCTTCAAAGATGTCTCTGGCCTGTGCAAACCAGCCAAACGTCATATAGTAGTAACCGCGTTGTATCATGAGACGGACTACTTCACGACGTACATCGTCACGCTCTGGCTCAAGTTCCAGAACTTTGCGAAGCGACTGTTCGGCCTGGTCCCACATTTCGGAGCTACTATAGATACCTGCCAGACGAAGATGAGCTTCGATGTATTGGGGATCAACCTCAAGAATGCGGTGGTATTCGTTGATGGCTGCCTGGTCCTGCTCGTTTGCATCGAGCGCATCGGCATATTGCAAGCGCAGTTCCAGGTTTTCCGGTTCTTTTTTGATTGCCTGACGGTAGATGTTGACCGCTTCATCCGGGCGTTGCGCCATTTTATAGCAATGGATGATGCGCTTCTGTATCCACGACCATTGTTCCTCACGCAATACCAACTGGTCTTTGTCTTTGTCGGCTTTTTGTTTGCTTTGCGTCGTCGCGCGTGGACGGGTGCGTTGCATAGCTCGCCACATTTCCGCGGCAGACATCCAGTCTTCGGTAGCCTCATAACCCAGAGCCAGATTGTGCAGCAGCGGACGAGGAGAGCCGAGGGTAGAACTGCCACTGACGATATCTCGCGCAACTCCCCAGTTCTCGATGGCATCATCCCAGTTGCCGGTGGCTGCTTGCTGGTGGGCGTAGCGGTCCAATGTCATGACGAGCATTTCGTCCAGAGCAACAATACGTGGGGATATTTTTCTCAAGGTGCGATGGGCAATGATATTGGCTTCTTCCAGAGCTTCATCGCTCTCCTGGTTGAGCAAATTGCGCAGGTGTTGCACGAGGCACACCGTCAGGTTGTCGTACAGCCGTGGCTGCTGCATGCCTTGTTCCAGAGCGCGAAGCCAGTGGTTGACGGCATCTGCCAGGTGGTCTTCCTGGTAGCTGATAATGCCCTGGCAGTAGGAATGTACCGCGCCCGCTTTGCCTGCGTGCGCCAATTTTTCCTGGGAAAATGCTTCACGAGCCTCTGTAACCTTGCCAATTTGCACATACCCCAGGCCGGCCCAGAAATACGGCAATGTCGTGGCGGTCCCCTGGATTTGCTGGATGATGTCTGTTTGTTGCTGTTCATTGGAAGCAGTCGGCAGGTCCTGTAACAACATGGTCACGGGTTGGAGTTTTTCCTGAATGGCCGGAGTATTTCCTGGCAGGGAAGTAATATCTACATCAGGATTTTCATGAAGTTCTGCCAGTGCAAGAGCTATGCTGGCATTGGTGTGCTGGGGTTGTTTTTGCAGGACCGTGCGATAGCAGGATATAGCCGCAGACATCTCGCCCAGTTTATGCAAGACAATTCCCATGTGATAGTGGTAGGGCAGGTGTTCAGGGGCATATTCAACTGCTCGGCGCAAATCGTCCAGTTGGTCTTGCAGTATGGTCCAGGTGAACGAGCGACGATAGTAAGCTTCAGCGAGGGCTTCGGCTATTCTGGATTCTTCTTTTGCAAGGTCTTGCCAGGCTTCGATAGCCTTATTATAGCGGCCTGCGTGAAAGTCTTTCAACCCCTGCTGGCGTGGATCAGAAAGGGCGACAATGTGAGAATGTTTTTGCTTTGAGAATGATTTTTTGCGTTTTTTCTTTGCCATATGTAACCGTGAAAGAATGAAAGTGCTATCCAAAACTGTTACATGCTAACACAAAGCCTGTTCCTATGCAATTCTGGCGCACAAAGTATTATACTAGATGACATAATACTTTGTGCACCAACAATACAAGGAACAACTATAGACATCCAGAAAAAGAAGCTGAAAAGACACCTCTTCTCATACCAGGTTCGGATGGATAGTTTCTTTTCACCACGGAGACACAGAGGCACAGAGAGAACATGGTTTTCCCTTCCCTCTGGCCGAATCCTGGCGTTCCTGGCGTCCTGGCGGTTTCTCTCACTATTCAAACGTATTTGGTATCACGTGCTCCCAGTGAGCATTAAACATGCACAGATTCAAATGCTTTTTCTGAAAGACTATATTTGCATGAAATCCTGGGTACTTCATGACTCTGTTGGTAAACCCCATCTCCTGTCCGGACCTTTGCGGCTTTGCGCCTTT
>CAYFVX010000160.1:0-2992 GCA_964346425.1 uncultured Chloroflexaceae bacterium
CAAACCCCTACGGGCGACTTATCCCATTGGTATCAGGTTTTGCGAAAATCTCTACCCATGTGAGGTTGAGGATACTCCACGGTATTCTGTGGTGCTACCCCGCAAAAAAACCAGAACAAAAGGGGGCCTGGGGCTGCGCCCCAATGGGAAATAAGCGTTAGCTTCATGCGCATGGGGTTTGGCGGTGCCAAACCCCTGTCCGGGGCAAGCAAGACGCCTGCGTTTCCAGAGTTTGGAGGGACTTTACCAACAGACGTCATGGGGAGTGTGAAAGAACCTGGTTCCCTCACACTCCCACCGCGTATATCAGGCGTGATACTTGCCGGTGCGCTTCTTGCCCGTATCCACGATAACCGTATCATCCGACGTCACCAGCACCTCAAACTGGTCCAGGCTACGGGGTGCAGGCCCAAGCACGTAGGTACTATCCCGCTCAAACGTCGAGCCATGACAGGGGCAGATAAAGCGGTTCTGACCACCATCAAACGGCACCAGACAACCCAGGTGGGTGCAAACCTGGTAAATCGCCATAATGCCAGTTGCCTTATCGCCCGCCACGTTCCCCTCGTCATCGGGCACCAGTTGCTCAACTTTAGTCACATAAAACTTGCCCTCCGCATTCAGTTCGGGGCGTTCGTCAACCGTGTACGAACTGGCTTTCCTGTCGACAAGAAACTGCCCGCCAAACGTGCCTTCCTTGATACGCGGATAGGTAAAGCCGCCAATGAAAGGTTGCTTTGGCTGTCCCTCGGCATCCGTTCCAACGATGCTTTGCATCAGCGGGTCCGTTTTCGGGTCGGGCAATGCCATCGTCACACCACCAGAAACAGCCAGCACCGCCGCCGAGCCAGCCGTTGCCCAGGCAAGAAACTCGCGCCGGTTCATCGTAGGCGAATCAGCCGTGCGCTCTGCCTGGCTTGCAGCCGGTCCCCCTTTCTGCGACAGGACGGGACGTCCTGCATTGTTCTTTTTTTCTGCCATCTTGAACCTCCTTAATTGATCTCAATTATTCTTTTGTGCTTTATTTCTTCTTTTTCGATCGTGCCCAGAATGGATAGACAAACAGAACGACCCCGGATATCATCAAAAGCAACATCAAAAGTTGCTGGATTATCTGTGCTGGCGTGGACGGCGTGGGCGGGCCGGTGACGATCACGGCAATCACGACAAGAACAAAAACGGGTGCCATCCAACGGTGTGCTTTACGAATAAATGGAATCACGCAAGTTTTCCTTTCTTTTCTTTCATTCTTTCGAAGATAGTGTTAGAGCACGCACGGTGCAACCTATTGACCAGAAATATCCCGGCTCGTAAAGTGCAGCTCGGTAGCACGGTCACGTGCATCAAACGTACAGAGAATGAGCAATGCTTTTGCGCGTTGTGTGCCAACATTTTGCCAGCGATGCGGCAGATGTGCTTCAAAGGAAAGACTATCACCCGGCTCAAGCAGATAGCTCCGCTCATCCACAATGTAGGTAATGCGTCCTTCCAGACAATACACAAACTCGTGGCCGGAGTGAACAATTGGCTGGGAGCTACTGATAGCATCTGGCTCAAGCGTAAAAAGAAACGTCTCAATAGTGCGCTCGGCCAACCCTGCCCCCAGGTCTTCAACAATCCCATGAGGAAACGAGGCACAGGCACCCTCACCGGCTCTGGTATGGACCACGCGCCGGGTTGACCGCTCGGATTCAAAGAAAGCGGTAATCGGAACCTTGAGCGCAACGGCAAGTTGCTGGAGCGTACTGACGCTCGGCGAGGATTTTCCATGTTCAATCAAGCTCAGCGTATTCACCGCCAGCCCGCTCTGTTCGGCAAGGGAGCGGATGGAAAGCCCACGCTCTTCGCGCAATGCACGGATGCATCGTCCTACGTTGATTTCGGTATTACACTTTGCCAGTAGAGCAGGTATGCTCTTACTGTCTGTGCCGGTCAGTTGCTCTTGCGACAACCTCTGATTATCTGGTGTGGTTATCTGTCCTTTCGCCATAGCAGTTCTCCTGGTCAATGGGCCACTACCGGCTCCGTCTTCTCATCTTCCTTTCATAGCTGAGCGTCAACAACAAAAGCCACACCTGCCCGCTTGCAGGCTGGCTTCTGATTGATATTTGTAGACACGACTAATATTATAGGTGTTATTACAAGGAAAGTCAATATTTTACCCAATATTTTGTTTGGGTGTACAAACAGGGGATTTCATAGGATATGGTGGCTCAACAGCTTTTACCTGCGGTGGGCTTTGCTTGCGCAAGGCGAAAAATGCACGCAAGATCGTGCCAGCCCATTCTGGTGGGGTGTATGGTTTTTTCGACTTCGTCGAAAAAACCATACACCCCACTCTAAAGGGGAGTGTGAGGGAACCAGGTTCCCTCACGCACCCACAGGTGAACCCCATTGAGGATATGGTGGTGTCATGTTTTTTGGCGGCTACGCCGCCAAAAAACATGACACCACCAGCATGCATTGCTTCGCTTGCACAAGCAATGTTCACCTGGGCAAAGTCTCCTGCAACAGCGCGTCTACGGCTTCATCCCAGAACTCTATACTTCCATTTTGCAGCATAACGACATGTGTGGAGCGTGCCAGATCCGTCGATTCTTCCTCATATTCCTCACCGGCAACGACCGCAATAGCCGCATACCCACACTTGCGCAGCAGGGCAGCCCGCCGCCGTGCGCGGTTGACATCATTGGTATTCACCTTTGCAGAAACTTCAACCGCCAGCCAGACCTCAGTCTGCTCGGAACGATCCCGCAACCTGCCCCGCACCAGCACATCCAGCAGCAACACATCGCGAAATTCATCGCGTGAAAGGTTGGCTTGCAAAATATCTTCCAGCGTATGGGGGGGGACAACTTTTAGCTTGCGTAGCAAAACGCCAAAATATCCGCCGGCCTTATCACGATAATGCCACTCCAGGGTCAACCCCTTCAGCCCGGAAACCGTATTTTGCAACCGATTAAACTTCATCTCAGAAACTTCCATCCGCTCA
>CAYFVX010000160.1:3092-7874 GCA_964346425.1 uncultured Chloroflexaceae bacterium
ATCAGTTGGTCCATACGCCGCGTGAGTTGCTCTACCTGCAACGTCAGTTGATCCATCCGCTCAATCAGTTGGTCCATACGCCGCGTGAGTTGCTCTACCTGCAACGTCAGTTGATCCACCCGCTCGGTCAGTTGGTCCATACGCCGCGTGAGTTGCTCTACCTGCAACGTCAGTTGATCCACCCGCTCGGTCAGTTGGTCCATACGCCGCGTGAGTTGCTCCTGTCCCTCGGCCAGCCGATCCACTCGTTCAGTCAGGTGGTATTGCTGTTCTGCCAGTTGGCGCACAATGCCGGGCAAGGCTTCAAAGTCTTCGCTCAAAAGCAATTGCCGCAACTGTACGCGCCATTCAGGGCGTTCCTGCAGTAACGTGACCAGGTCATTATAATCATCTACGGTAAATGGCATACACTTTTATCCTCACATTTCACAAGGGTTCTGTGGTTCGTATCACTTTGCAGTATCCTATCTTTCATTATACAACATTCAGTGGTTGCCGCCGACCTGCACCAGCGGCAGCGTGAGCTTGCTCTGGGAGCGCAAATTGGGACCGGTAGCCACCAGCGCAAAAGGTTGTGCGCCACTCTGGTCATCCCCCACCGGTACTTCGATACCCGACACAAAGACACGATAGAGACCGGCCGGTGCATTCGGTAGAAAAACACTCTCAACAGGGTTACAGGCATCACACTTCTCAACCAGACAAGGGTCACCCTCAGCATATACCCCCTGATTGCCGTGGTAGAGTGTGTGGTCCGGGGCTATCACCATCAGGTCCAGGTCATTCACCAACGCACGAGCTGCGCCCGGTTCACCCGGATAGTCGGTCCAGGCAAGAGTAATGTTGACTGTAGACGGTTCCTGCAAGTCATCATGATCAACAATCAACTTATAGCTTGCCTGCTCACCGGTGCCCACTCCATGCTGATCATCGTGCAACCAGAGCTGGCGTGCTGGTGATGGATTGAGAGCTGCGTGCAAATCAAGCCGCCCCCAACCGCTGACGCTATTGGGCCGTAGCGTGGGTATCTCCTGCTGTTCACCGCTACCATACTGCCCCGGTGCTGGATGCGTTGCCGTATTGAGCAGCAACGCTCTCATCAAGGCACTGCTCGGCTTTTTATGCACCGTTTGTTCAACCAGCCATTCCCGCACCAGAGCTGCGCCACCTGCGGTCAGTGCCGTTGCCATACTGGTGCCACTCAAAAGCATATACGCGGAGTCTCGCTCGCTACCAGCTTCAGCCATCCCCACATCGCTCAACAATTGTTCGGTATAGCCATTCACGCGCAAATCGTCAATCTTCCAGATGCCGCCAGGATGATAGACGCCATTTGTCCCAATGATACTAAAGCCAAACTGGATATCACGCGTCGGATCAATACCATACCGATAGGCTATATCCTCGTTCAGCAAGGACGTAAGCGAAACAAAAGAAAAATCGCCGCTGCATGCCGATTGATCGGTGAAGGTACTGAGCGGTATTTGCTCGGTGGAAACTATTTCATACGGATTCCAGTAGCTTGTCCCACGGAGAGTGATAGCCGGTTCATTATCCGGCGCAAGCTGGCAGGCATGCCAGAAACTCAGGTGTGCCGCACCAGCCGGTTGGATATTGATAGGCGGCGTATACAGAATAGTTGCGGCAGCAGACGACCATGCACTGGTTACCATCAACCGCCAGGCATGGCTCCCATCCCGCCCCTCATCTTCGAGCCATTCCCAACTCCCAGTGCCCCCATAAATATCATCGGTCGTATAGCGGCCAGCGGTATTCTCCGCCTCCAGATCATCAGCAAACAGGGATTGATAACTCTGCAAGGAAACAATACTGGTACCGGGGGCAACAAGCTCTGGCTTGATGCGCCCATCATCCGCTGGTCCGCGGCTGGAAAAGCCAGCCATACCATTGCGCTGGCTACTGAGGCGATCACTGGCAATCGGCTCGGCGGGAAATTCCTGCGGCCAGAGGCCCCCCCACGTAGCCGAGAGATTGCTCCGCTCATTTTCCGACGCGCCAATCGTCAGCACATTCTTTGCCGTGCCGGGCTGTTCAATCGCATCCTCGTCTACGATACCATTGCCCACTGGCCTGCCCTGTCCATCTTTTTCACCATCTCGCCCACTATTGCCCGCCGTAAAGAGCATCAGCATATCTTTGTATTGCCAGGCAGCAAAATCCACCATAGCACTGGAGAGCACATAGCCCCCATAACGATCATCCCCTTCGGCTTCCCCCGTTGGTCCACCCCAGGCATTCGTATGGATACGCGCCCCCTCGGCATACGCCTGACGCATCAAATCGCCACGATCCGTCGGGATACCGCTGAGTATCCCCGTCTCATCCATCAACGATTGAAAAACAAACTTTGCTTCGGGTGCCATGCCCGCATAAGAATGCACATAGGCGTGGTCGGAGGGGATACTACCAGATGTCCGCCCATCACCCAACACGGAGCCAACGATATGGGTGCCGTGTCCCGAAAAGTCCGACCAGTCGCAAGGCGATGGTCTCCCCAGACAAAAAGCCTTGAGTAGCCGGGTTTTGAGGTCAGGATGCAAACCGGTCTTCTTGCCCACATCCAGGCCAGTATCCGCAATACCAATAACCTGCCCTTTTCCATACAGCCCAAATTCGGCCCGTACCTCATTGGCATGCAGAATATCGCCGGCTGCAATGTCGTTGGTGGGATTCATAGCCTGTTGCTGCTCAATCCAGACAACCCCTTCGAGCTGTGCAAGATCAACCAGGCGATCGGAGAATGTATGGACCAGGATATAGCCAGCCGCCGGGTTGACCGTGGTATCTTGCACAACCCCATCAAGCGCCTCTATCTGCCTGGTTAAAGCAACCAGGTCGCTCACCGGCAATGTTTTCAGCACAAGCGTAAGCGGTTCAAGGGAGATACTGTCTGGTTGCACCGGTGCAGTGCTGGCAGATGAGCCAATGGATGCCTGTGCTTTATTGAGCAGAGCTGGCTCAAGCCGATAGGCGGGTTGGTAGCGACCAACCCAGCGCACTGGTGCCAGTTGTTGCACGCGGGCCGCAGTCTCGGCATCCATCCACGCCAGAAAGGTGTAGTCAGGAATATAGCCATAGAGCTGTGCGCCCTCTTGCGTCACCATGTTTTTCCATTCCTGCCGTACAGCGGACTGAAACTGTACTAGATAGGCAACTGGCATATCCTGTGCAGGAGCCGCCTGCAGCGCAGTGGGGAATGATGGCTCGCCTGTCAGCGGGTCGAAGGAAGCAACTTTTAACGAAATACGAGGCGCAACCGCCGCCGCGCGTTGTTCAGGCTGCTGCGCATGGATAGGTCGTCGTTCGCCAGCCAATAGCGTCACGATTGCCAGTACAAACACCAGAAAAAAATATTTGTTTAAGTACCTGTTCCATCGCATAGGCTATCCCCCCCTCACATGTAGAGACTTTTTCGGGGGCAAAAATCCCGTTGGGAATCGTAGCCGCGGTTTTGAACCGCGGAATTTGCCTCCATGTGACGTTTCTTCCGCGTCTGCAAGCCACATTCCTTGTCGGAGAGGAATATCACATGAATCGTGGCGACCGCGGCTCCAAGCCGCTGCGACGGTATCTCGCGACCGCTTTGCAAAGCGGTTGATGAAAAAGTCTACACATGTGAGTATCCCCCCCCTGGATAGTGGACGGTTGACGGAGACCGGAGACCAGAGAACGGATAGCAGAGACCGCTGACCGCTGACCGCTGACTGCTGACCGCTGACCGCTGACCGCTGACCGCTCCAACGCTCCCACGCTTCAACGTTCCAACGCTTCTACCGCTCCATCCACTCATCAGCAAACGCTTGCAAATCACAGTTGCACGTTGCTTCGGCCATTGCCAGCAAATCATCACCAGACGCTACCCGATACCGATACTCCTCAGCATACCGTCGCAGAAACTGATAGAACGTTTCATTGCCAAGCTGAGCACGCAAAGCCGTAAAGAACAGCGCACTCCTGGCGTATGCGATGGAATAATACTTGCCCTGCAACGCCTCGACCGACTGATTGATAGGCCCACCACGCCCGGCCTGCTCTGCCTGACGATACTGCTTTTGATAGTGCAGAAAGGTACTGGTGGCATGCGCCTTATTCCCCATGCATTCATCATAGACAATCTGGGAAAAACTGGCAAGCCCCTCATCAATCCAGGGATCTCTCCGCGCATCATTCCCTACCAGATTGTACCACCATTGATGGGAGATTTCATGCGCAACCGTGCTTTCCAGCACTTCGTCATTTTCCCAATACAACGTCTGCTCAATCAGCATAACACCGGGATATTCCACCCCGATGAAACCCGTCAGTGCGGCCTGGATAATCTCCACCTCCTGCAACGGATTGCTGCCA
Source organism: uncultured Chloroflexaceae bacterium (assembly GCA_964346425.1). GTDB lineage: Bacteria > Chloroflexota > Chloroflexia > Chloroflexales > Chloroflexaceae > JAAUSY01. The sequence goes on from CAYFVX010000160.1 coordinate 7,461, forward strand.
TAGCGTTGGCGAAAACATTGCCAGGCACGAGCCGCTACCTCCAGGCTTTGCTCACCAGTAAAAGGATTACCGGGCTGATAGTAGCTGATGATATGCGTGTCGTCTACCGTGAGGCTTTGCTGCTCCAGACCCTGCACAGCAGCCACAAAGAAATCGCGCTGTGGCCCACTGACAAACCGTTTGCGCTGCATACCGTCTGAAAGCTCGGTCTGCGCAATACGGCTACCAGTCGTCACCAGTTGCCAGTCAGTTGGACTATCAAGCGTCACGTCATAGAGCGCGGTTTCCGTCACGGCAAGATCGCCGGCACTGGCGGTAATCGGGCGATGGTCCCAGCCATCGCGGGTAAAGCGTGCCAGCACCGGGTAAAACGACGCCAGTGCCCAGACGCCCGCCTCCTGGTTGAACGCCCCA
>CAYFVX010000161.1:0-7868 GCA_964346425.1 uncultured Chloroflexaceae bacterium
TGGACATCTCCGACCGCATCGTCGTCCTCGACCACGGCGAGCTGCTGGCCGACGTGGTAGTGTTTGATATCCGCCGGACAGCGGCTGGAGCAGAGACCACACTGAATACAATCGAAGGAAAGCTCGGTAGCCCGCGCAATATTGCCGCGGAGTGCAGCCTGAACATAATCCATCACACGGATTTCCTGCGGGCAGGATTTGGTACAGGTATTGCAGGAAACACAGCGAGCAATCTCTGGATAGTAGCGCAGAATAACGTTGTCGGTCAAGGTAAGCTGCGAAATGTCATAGGTACTTTTTACCGCCGGCACGAAGGGTATCTGTACCAGATACATTCCCTCTTCCACAAGTGTCTGGCATGCCAGTGCGGAATGGAGCTTATAATCGTCCGCTTTGCGATAGACAGTTGAGCACGCCCCACAGAAGCCGGCACGGCACCCACAGCCACGCACAAGTTTGTAGCCGGCATACTCAATAGCCGCCATAATCGTCAGAACCCTCGGAACATGATATTCTTTGCCCATCAGGTAGATACGCACCTTTGGGACATCTTCTTGTGGTGAAGCATGCTGATGTTCTTCACGTTCAACTCTCAGTGCTGTCATAGGTTTTGTCCTCCAAACTCTCGTAGTAATGGCAACGGGTCCACCTGATGGTCTTCCAGTCCGATGACCCCATTATCTAGCCCGAAGGCGAGACACATTAACTGCGTATAGTAGAAAACCGGCAATGGCCCCTGGTGAAGTACTTCCTGTTCCGCCTGTGGCAGAGTAGGTTGACGGGCATCCATATTGAACCGACACAACGGACAGGAAAGTACAATCGCATCCGCCCCTTTTGCTCTGGCACGGGCGACAATATTGCCCACGCGCTCCAGGACAATATCTCGATTATCTACCGTATGATAGGAGCCACAACACTCAACTTTCACCGGGTCGTCTATCACCTCTGCACCCAATGCCTGCATCAAATCGCCAATAATCGTCGGGTCTTCCGCATCATCAATCCCTATCTCACCAGGTCTGAGCAGCATACACCCATAGTAGGGAAACACGTTCAACCCCTTCAAAGGATTGACCACCTTCTTTTTGATAGCGTCGAAGCCAATGGTATCCCGTAGCAATTGCAGCAGATGCAGAACAGTCACCCCACCATCATAGGGTTGTTCTTCATCCATGAAGGTATTGATCGTCTTGCGCTGGTCTGCATTGTTTTTTACGAGCATATTTGCCTGGGAGAGTGTGTTGTAGCACATATCGCAGAGCGTCACCAGTTCTTCCTGCGGCTGCTCCTGCTGAAAATGGCGCAACACCCGCACCGGGGCTATCTGATGAAACAGATCATCCACCGAGAGGGCATGCACAACGCCGCAGCAGTTCCAGTCCTCCATCTCATTCAATTCACGGTTCAGCCATGCCAGCGCAGCCCTGGCCGAGGTTTCATAATTCCTGGCAGATGTTTTGATGGTACATCCCGGATAGTAGGTCACATTCATAGCTTTTCCTGTTCTTTCGTCACCCGGTTGTTTTGCGCAGATAGGAGACAAGGGCAATCTGCGGAATATTCTCCAGCTCCTCGCCGGAGAGGGCAGACATATTTCCGTGGTCCACATTTTGCCTGAGCTTGATCTGCCGTAACGCCTCCATCACGCGTGCCACATCAATATCACGCGGACACCGTTCGGCGCACATAAAACATGACGCACACAACCAGATGGTATTGCTCTCCAACACATCAGGCATCCCATACATCAGATGGCGTATGAGTTTATCGGGAAGCAGGTCCATCGATTCCACGAAGGGGCATCCTGCTGTACACGTCCCACACTGGAAGCAGGCAAAGATATTCTGGTTGCTCAATTCCTGCACCCGTGCCGCGAGTTCATTCTCATACTTGCGGGCCGATATTCGTATCATGATGTTTCTCCTGCTTTCCCAAAGTATTTCGCCAGCAGTGCCAGCAGATAGTTGGCATATAAGCCGACGTCGCGGTAGTCCTTTGAATCCAGCGAGTTTTTGCGTTCGGCAAACGTATCGAAAAACAGATCAAGTTCACCATCCGATATTCTGCGCGGTGGAGCCGCAGTTTTCGGCTGCAACATCAAGCCATCGTCAACCACCTGGATAGTAAACTTGTTTTTGCGTTCTCGCGTCTGGAGAACTTTGCCCTCAAGCGTCCGCGCAAACTCCTTAAAATCCTCAATATCTATGCGGTTTGCCCGCACCGTTGTCTGCTCACCTGTTGTTTCATCACCAGGCACGTCCTCTTCATCTTCACTACACAGGATTTCATAAGCAGCCCATCCGATAGACTGTGTGGTGACAGCCGCTGTTCCAACATTGAACATATCACCGATAAATGGCATCCGTCCGATGGTTGCCTGCGAAGCGACCCGTCCAGCCAGCCTGACCGATGCAGCCGACAGGATTGCGAGAACTTCATCTTGTTTGAGTGTCTTTCCACAACATTGCCCAATTGCGTAAACCATAGCCCCCTGGATAGGGGTCAGCACCGTATTATCTGCTCCAGGAAATGGAGCCATGCCTCCTGCTGCCAAAGAAGCAGCCGTGGCGGCGGTACGGATAATTGTGCGCACCTTCTCCTCATTGCAGGTCATATTCAGATTTCCCTGGGTAATTGCTTTAACTCCTTATGTGTAAAGACTGGTCCATCAATGCAGACATACTTACTGCCGATATTACAGTGGCCGCATTTGCCCACGCCACACTTCATCATTTTTTCCATAGAGGTAATAATATCGGTATCAGCAAATCCCATCTTCTCCAATCCTATCGTTACGAATTTTATCATAACTGGAGGACCGCAGGTAATCACTATCGTATTATCCGTACTAATATGGGCTGTTTGAAACAGATTGGTCACCACCCCAACGTTGCCAGTCCATCCAGGAGTTCCGATGTCTACGGTGCAAAAGACCTCGGTATTCTTGTGTTCTTCCCATTGTTGCAACAGGGGACGGTAGACCATATCATTCTGCGTGCGGGCACCATACAGAATTTTCAGTGACCCAAATTCATCTCGGTTATCGAGAATATAATCTATCAAGGAGCGTAGCGGCGAAAGCCCGATGCCACCGCCAATAATCAGGACATCCTTTCCACGCAACCGCTCAACCGGCCAGCCATTGCCATAGGGACCGCGCACCCCGATGGTATCACCCGGGGTGAGCTTGTGGATTTCGGTGGTGACCATGCCCATACGTTTCACGCTGATTTCAATCGTCTGTCTGCGTGTTGGCGAAGACGCAAGGCCAAGCGGAACTTCCCCATAGCCAAATATTGAAACTTCCACGAACTGGCCGGGCGTAAAATCAAAATCCAGTGTTTGCTCTTTGAAACGGAGCGTCAGCGTCTTGATATCATTCGTCTCCTGGCGCACATTGACGACCGACGCGACGTTGGGAAGAAAAGGATTGACCATCACTCCATTCGAATCGCTCACCATATCCCTCACCTTCAAACACTATATTCTTTTGCTTCAGACAATACTCGCACAATATCCAGATGCACCGGACACGAGTCCAGACATCGGCCACATCCGACACAGAGTTGCTCGTGATACCGCTGCACGGCATAATTGAACTTGTGGTACATCTTTTGCCGATACCCCTCGGCTATCGAGGGCCGCGGATTGTGACCGCCGGAAAGCATGGCAAATGAGCGATAGGTACACGCATCCCAGCAACGGGTACGGGTTCCGCTATCCCGCGAGCATGTTTCAGAAACATCAAAACAATAGCAGACTGGGCAGAGGTAGGTGCATGCACCACACGCGAGACATTTGCGCGAAATTTTCTCCCAGTAGGGCGAATCAAACATGTTGCCCAATGCTTCCGACAACCCCTCGGTATCCAGATGGCGAGCCATATTGTTAAGTGCAGACGTCCGTACTTCTTCAACCGCCTGTTCATGCTCGTCGGTGGCTGGCGCGAAGAGTGAGGCAAAATGCTCGACGAGTGCCTCACCATGTGCAGAAAATGCCTTGACGAGGAAGACGTCGTCCAGGTCTACAAACAGCATATCTGCGCCGGCCGCTTCGTCCAGGTCTGGCCCGGTGCCAAACGAGCTACAGAAACAACTATCGCCCGGTTCGGCACACATCAGCGCGATGATTGTCGTATTTTTGCGCCGTGTCAGGTAGTAGGGGTCGGGGTAGTTGTCTTCAAAGACGCGGTCCAGCATGCGCAGACTATGCACATCGCAGGGACGTATGCCGATAATCGTGCGCTTTGTTTCATCCAGTTCATACGTTAGATTGACCTCCGAACCACGCCGTTCAAAGTGCAAGAGAGATTCGGATTGTGGCAACAGATATTCAGTTGGCGAAACCGTGGTATTGGCAAAATCCCACCGTACCTGGTCTGGTGAGGTGATAGGACGGAAAAATGCCTGCTCGCCAACATACACCGGCGCGATGACAGACGAATCTTCCATCAACCCGTTGATTAACTCTGCAACTCGTTCTTTGCTTATCGTTCTTTGTATCATTCCCATCTCCATTGTGCTGAACGCTTACCGCAACAGATCATCCTGCATCTGATCGTGTTCGTCAAATGTGCTCAACGGCGGAACGCCATTGACATCTACACCGGGCTGATAGTCAAACAGTTCCAGACAATCTTTCTCGATTTTCTTAAAGATTTTGCCAAGTGGAATATCAACCGGACAGACACGTTCGCATTCCATGCAACCGGTACATCTGCCAATCATATGGTAGGCGCGTATCATATGAAACGTAAAGGTATCTGCCTGATTGGGAAACTTCGTCACCCATTGCGGGTCGCGTTTTTCCCAGAGACATTCGGTGCAGAAACACATGGGACAAACATTTTTGCAGGCGTAACAGCGGATACATTTGTTCAGTTGCTCGGTCCAGAATGCCAGCCGCTCGGCTGGTTCTTGCATCTCCATCCGTTCCACATCATCAAATTTTTCATCCAGCTCAAACGAGCGTGGCGTCACTTCTTCGGTGAGTAGTTCATCATAGACGACTGGATTGGGATAGCTGCAAAAGAGGCATTTGTCATGCAGCAGATCATCTTTTGGCAGAGCCAGCGGTTCCGCTTCTGCGGCAGCATTTTTACGCTCAATAAGCACCATTCCCTCTTCTTCGCGAATGGAGGCAATATCCTCGGCGGCACAGTAGTGCATGACCTTCTTAGGGTCCAGAATGCCCGTACACGGCATCCCAAGAAGGTAGAGGTTATCGCGCTGCACCTGATGCAACTTGAGCAATTCGACAATCGAGCGTGAATCGCACCCTTTGACCAGCAACCCTATCTTGCGGTCCCGGTAGCGTTTCAGATAGGTCGAAAGGTTATTGATACACATAGGGTTCCATTCCAGTGCATCAACCTCTTCTTCCTCCTGCACAAAGCAGGGCGTGACATGCAAGGCATCTACACCTGCCTCGTAGCCAATAAACAGGTCTACTGCTTCGCTAGACACAATATCTCGCACGCGTTCCCTGATTTTTAGCGTGGTTTCAAGCATCATTACGCAATCTCCATATACCTGGTTGTCCCAATCCTATGGAACCCAGAGGGTTACAATATTATCCGAACCGGCGGATGCAAGCGTCTGTCCATCCGGGCTAAAAGCAACATTCAGCACCCATCCAACATGCCCCTGCAGCGTCTGTAGCAGTTTCCCATCGCTGACCCGCCACAGCCTGACCATCGGTGCCGAGCCACTGGTAGCCAGCGTCTGCCCATCTGGACTGAATGCCAGGCTACGCACACAATCCGTCTGCCCGTTCACCGTCTGCAACCGTTTGCCATCCTGCACTCGCCATATCGTGAAGGTATCATTGGCAATACCAACTGCAAGGGTCTTCCCATCCGGGCTAAACGCCACATCGCGGACTTCATGCAATGCTGGCAAATCGCGCAGCAGGCTTCCATCCTGCACCCGCCAGAGCTTCACCAGCATATCCGCACTGCCAGAGGCCAGCAACGTTCCATCCGGGTTGAAAGCGACACTCCGTACCGTTCCCTGGTGCCCCTTCAGCGTGCGTTGTAGCGTGCCGTCTTCCACATTCCACAGGCGAATGGTATTATCGGCTCCCCCCGACGCCAGCATACGCCCATCCGGGCGAAACGCCACACTGCGCACACGGTCATCATGTCCGCGCAACGTCTGCAGCAACCGTCCATCCTGTACCCGCCAGAGCTTGATGGTGCGGTCTGAACTGCCAGAAGCCAGCAACCTGCCATCGGGACTGAACGCGACACTCCCGACCCAATTGTTGTGCCCATGCAGCGTATAATGCACCCGACCATCTTCGCTGTGCCAGAGTTTGATGCTGCCATCCGCACTACCGGCTGCCAGCCAGTGCCCATCTGCACTAAAAGCGACACTGAGCACCTCTGGCCCGCTCCCGTTGCGCTGCAACCAGCCAGTCAACTGACTTCCATCCACCATTGCCTGCAACCGTTCTGGCTGAAAGATTGCCCCTGGCGAGTGGTGGTCAACTGGTTGGCTATGCTGCAGTGTTGCCTCGCGTACCACGTTGCCAGATTGCCATGCACTCGCCTGCTGCGCCACCATTGCCTGCCGCACCTGCGGGTAGTCCCGCGGTACCTGGGCAAACTGGTCGTATTCTGCAGCATGCTGTTTCAACTGTATCAAGCCACTTGCTGCCACATCCCATTGCTGGGCAGCAATGGCTTCTCGCACTATCTGGCGGTCTCTGGCTATCGCTGCACGAGTATACACTTTGACACCAGCTACCGCCAGCACGAGTACCAGCAGTGCAAGCGTGAGCGCAACTTTGACCAATCCCTTCATAATAATTCCCAGCAGTCTCATACCAGATTCGTTTGATGACGTAGAAAACAGACCGACCACTTGTCTCTTCTGTTTCCTATGAGAGACACACATTCGTGGTATTCGTGGTTCCTTGCCTGAATATCCGAATCTGGTATCGTTCAATACTCTCTGGGCAATACATCCACAACAGCCGCAGTCGGTGGCATTTTGCCCAGGTTCAGGGGTCCAAGCTCTTTTAACTCTTTCGTCATCTTGCGGGCAATCTGCGCAAACTGTGCGCCTTCAGAAGCCGAAACCCAGGTGACTTTCAGACGTCGGTCATCTATGCCCAGAAAGGACATGAGTTTGCGCACCGCTGCAAACCGTCGGCGGGTATAGTAGTTGCCCGTTGTATAGTGGCAGTCGCCCGGATGACAGCCAGAAACTAGCACCCCATCCGCTCCCGACTCAAATGCTTTGACGACAAAGAGGGGATCCATTCTGCCGCTGCACATCACGCGCACAATGCGAATATTGGAGGGGTATTGCATCCTGCCGATCCCTGCCATATCCGCACCGGTGTAGGAACACCAGCTACACAGAAATCCCATAATTTTTGGTTCAAAGTCCAGTTCCATGCGTTGTTATTCCCCCCATGCACTTTCTATCATCGAGAAAATCTGGCGGTCGGTGAAGCCACGCTGCTGCGATGCGCTCGATGGGCAGGCAGCCGTGCAGGCTCCGCATCCTTTACACAAGACTTCGGTAATCCGCGCTATCCCTTTCTCCGCATCCAGAGCTATGGCGTTATACGGGCAGATGCTCACACAGATACCACAGCCGACGCACAAGGTTTCGTTAATTTCCGCCACAATCGGCTCGGTATTGACTTTGCCAATCATCAATGGACTTGCCGCACGGGAGGCTGCACCCTCTGCCTGCGCAATTGCGTCGGGCAGGTTCTTGGGAAAGTGCGCCGACCCACACAGGTAGACACCATCGGTCGCGAAGTCCAATGGGCGAATCTTGGCGTGCGCCTCGGAGGCCGTGATGGCGCTCGAAGATCACGGCGCCGACCCTGACGCGTCCGGCGAGATC
>CAYFVX010000162.1:0-3199 GCA_964346425.1 uncultured Chloroflexaceae bacterium
CTTCCACCGGGCAGCAGCCGGGCGGGTTTTGCCGCAAAAGAAACGGATAGACGGGGAGATTCCGCGGTTCAAAACCGCGGCTACGATTCGCAACAGGGTTCTTGCCATCGAAAAAGTCTACCCATGTGAGGGCAGCAGATGCCCCAGGACACGATGGTAGTACGCCGCAGCAGAAAGGCATGGTGGCAGTAATTTGCATGAAACCCTGGAAACTAGACAGCCAGGGACTGGTAAAATGACCAGATAGTCCAGATCGCTGCACTATTCACTACCATTGTGCCACCAGTCAGCACAACGAGCGCATGAATGCGAAAGCGCGTGGGCCAGCATGCCCACCAGCCGGCGACGATGAGCAGGGCTGTGGGGAGGATGGCGGGAAAGGTGTAATGGGCAAAGGGATAGACGACGCCTTCGCTGATCCTGGGCAATACACGTGTGATAGTCAGGCCCCAGACGAGCATGGTTGCCAGTCCTGCCACGAACAGTGCCGGGCGTAGTCCTTTTTGGCTGGCAGTATGAGGGCGTATGAACCAGCGCAAGGTGCCAATCAGGGCGACCAGCACGACAGTACGGAAGAGATATTTCCAGATAGTGCTTAGTTGGATGTGGCCCCATGCCAGCCGCGTGGTGAAGCTATCGAGCGGGGTGAAGCCGGTGGAGTGCAGCAGGAGTTGACTGCTACGTTCCATGTCCCAAAAGGCCGCCAGCAACAGCGATGGCGTGCGTCCCCAGCCAGTATCCAGAAATGTGCCCACTGTATCGGCTACCCAGGGACGCAAGCGCGGCCATGTCTGTTCACCATTCGCGTTGCGTATCAGATTGGTGAAGGGTTGACCTCCCCATGTTCCCTGCTGCGCCAAGTTATCGGTAAATCGTGGTGGTTCATCCAGCGGAAAGGTGCCTTCCGCCAGGACTGCCCCATCGAGGAAAAGATACCGTGGTTCGTCTGCAATACGCGGCGGGGCTATGGAGAACACATAGTGGAGTGCTGCAGTTGCTGGTGGCACGTCATAATGCCAGGCGACAAAGGTGGGGGTGGTCGTTACGTCAACGAGATGGGTGGTTGTGTTGTAGGCTTCGCCAGTTCGCAATGCTTGCGCGACGCCGGGGGCAGGTACCCGCGCTACGTGGTCGGCCCAGAGCCAACCGCCAATGGTGATGGTGTGGCCTGCAATCTGCGGAACCTGCGTATCCAGCAGGGGATTGATAAGCCGTCGTTCACGTATCTGCGGGTCGGCTGTGAGCATGATGGTATGTGCGCCGTGTGGAGCCTGGGGGTCATACGCTCGGGTGTCTGCAGATTGCTGCGAGGCTCCAATCCAACGATACCAGCAGGCACTATCACCCCACTCAAGTGTGGCAAATATCCCGACCACTGCGGCAACGGTTGCCAGGGTAAGCAGCCACCGCCATTGCCATCCCTGCTGGTTCCAGAGGGCAACAATCAGCACAATCGGCACCAGTGCCAGCGTGAATACGTTGACATTCTTGACAGCGGTGGCGAGCAGGGCCGCCGCAATGACCCAGGCAAGCCGCTGCCAGGTGATGCCGGCCGAGATGGTCCGTACTGCACCCCAGAGAAAGAGCGAGGCGGCAAAGATAGCGGCAACGTTGTTGTTGACCGCGGTCATAATATCGGCAAACGGTGGCAGGAGAATGATGTTGAGCGGCACCGCCCAACGCAATGGATGGCCCGGCGGAGTGAGATCGCACAACATGCCGATGCTTACGCTTATGGTGAGCAGAAAGAGCAGCAGCGAGATGGCACGAGCAACATAAAGTTGGGTGGTTATATCTTGCCCCTGTACGAGGCGGAGCGGCAGGCTGACCAGGGCGTAGTAGGCCGGCGGGTCGTACAGTTGGGTGACATTGAACCACCAGCCCGGCGATGGGTCTGGCAAATTCCAGAAGAAATCATGTGCTTGCATAGAGGCAACAACTTGCTGGCGAAGCTCTCCTACAGCAGGTTCTGGCTCAGTCAGTCGCCCATGATGGGCAAGCAACCATGCGTATTCAAAGTGTCCTGGTTCGTCGTAGTGCTGCCAGGGGGGGAGGAGGAAGAGGTAGAGCAGTCCTTGCAAGAAAGCGATAATCAGGAGGTAGCTGTGGGACTGGAGCAACTTGTGCAAAGAATGGAGAGAATCGGGAAGTAGAGCAGTCCGATCTGAGTTGTCAATGAAGTTCAGTCTTAGCCCTTCTATAAGCCTGATACAATGAGTTTGTTTTACATTTCTCCCGTTTCCATTGCCAGGTTTGCGTGCATGGTTTGGTTCACTGCATTTGAAAAAACCATACACCCAATGAGGGGAGCGTAGAGGTTCTCCTCTACGTTCCCCAAAAATGTGTTGCTACTCCCCACTCGGAAGTTGGCGTTGCGCAGAACTTGATTGCTCTTCAGAACGTTGCTGACCACCGGTGGTCATTGTCTGCACCACTCTGCCGGCATCCCCCATGATTTTTGGCATGTTTGGAACGCGCGGGGTGCTCTGCATCATGACAGAGAGCGAATTGAGTACATTGAAGGGAAACCGTCCGACCTGATTGCCAACGTATCGCCCCAGCGTGTTGAACAATCGGCTTGCGTTTTCTGCCGAGTTTGTCCCTTCGGACGGGGAATAGACCTCCACCCATTGCCGACGGATTTCTTCTGGACGCCCGATGACTTCAATGGGACCTGGCCCTTGCAATGATACCTGGCAAGCCAGCCGGTAGCCATCATCCAACATCGATTCGTTGATCCAGGCTTTTTCCATCGGCGTCGGTTTGTTTAGATGTTCGGTTCCTTCCATCACGCGGCACATGCACAACTGGCAAAAGCCTGTGCCATCACACAAGAAGCCAAAGTGTTCACCATTGTTGCGGGCAACATCAACCAGGCGTTCACCTGGTTGGCCTTCGTACTGGTGGTCATTCATCTTTACAACAGACATTTCCTTCCTTCTCCTTCTGTGTTTTTTACTCTCGCAAACGAATACGTGAAACCTCGAATGATGTGAATGGATAGGTATTTCCTGTTTTATGCATGCAAGAATGTCCACATTGGTTTGTTTTAGAGCCTTACTTTTTGGCAGGTGAAATTTTCACTTTTTTGGGTTTCTTCTGGGCTGACGTTTTTTGCTGCGATGATGCAGATTCGGCAGATTGTTGCTGCGATGATGCAGATTCGGCAGATTGTTGCTGCGATGATGCAGATTCGGCA
>CAYFVX010000162.1:3299-7858 GCA_964346425.1 uncultured Chloroflexaceae bacterium
TTGTTGCTGCGATGATGCAGATTCGGCAGGTTGTTGCTGCGATGATGCAGATTCGGCAGGTTGTTGCTGCGATGATGCAGATTCGGCAGGTTGTTGCTGGGAAGACGACATTTTTGCCTGGCTGCCACTACGAGAGGATTGTTGCTGCTCGTTAGCCGATGCATGTTCCTCCTGGCGCTCTTCCTCCCCACCGATTGGTACTGGTTGTAATTGCGTTGCCGGTGTACGCATATCCTGTGGGGTGGCTGGTTTTTGTTCTGCCGGTGTCTGCGTTTCGCTCATTGGCTCAACACCCGCTGCATGTGATGGTTCACGCGGCATCTCGTCGTCTTCATTGTATTGCATTGGCATACCACCAATCGGGCTACCATTTGGATTGCCGATCATTCGTTGCGCCATTTTGTTGGTGTCATTCAGGACACGCCGGATAACTTTCAAGTTAGGCGTATACTTTTTGGTCGTTCTATCCAATCCCTTCCAGACACTTTTGGTATTGGTTCCAGCATTGGCTTTGATTTTTGGTGCTCCATCATCTTGCAGACGAGGCACCAGCTTTTTCTTGCCAATGTGGGTTGCCGCACCAAGAGCATCGGCCGGCAAGTGCGCAGCGATAGATCCCAGGCTCCCCAGCAAATCACTGAGACTTTCGAGTGAAGAACTGCCTTCTGGCGGAGCAACGACGTTGGCTGCCTGACGACGCAGTTCTTCAGCCCGACTCAATATCGTGACCGGACCAGGACCCTGCATAAATGTCTGGCATGCCAGACGGTGGTTGCTACGCAATTCAGATGTTTTGAACCAGTTTTCCTCAAGTTCACTTGGCGGACTGAGATGCTCGGCCCCGCTGAGGATGCGGCACGCACAGGTATGGCAATAGCCTCTGCCCATACACATGAAACCAATATGAGCACCATTTCGCCGGGCAACGCTCAGTAAGCGTTCGTTGGGCCTGCACTCATACTCTTCATCGTTAATAATCAGTTTTGGCATAACTTGCCCCTTGTTTCTTCGTACAACACAAGTATTTTTATTCTACCACAACATGCGCATGTGAACAGCTACGGTTTTGCCGGTGTTTCTTTGCGCGTGAGGAGCCAGGAAAGCCACTCGTCTATTCCATCCCCCGTTCGACAGGAGACGACAAAGCACGGTACGTCCGGGTTGACCATCCTGATGCCATGCAGAAAGTAATTGATGTCAAATGCAAAGACATCTACCAGGTCTGCCTTGTTAAGCACCACGGCATCTGCACTGGTAAAGATACCCGGATATTTGTATGGTTTGTCGTGCCCTTCAGAAACGCTTGGTACGACGACGGCAAGGTCGGCTCCAAGCGCGAAACCGGCCGGGCATATCAGGTTCCCCACATTCTCGATAAAAAGCAGGTCTATCTCGCCCATTGGCAAATGTGGCAGGGCATTGCGTACCATAGGGGCATCAAGATGGCAATTGCCGCCGGTGTTGATCTGTACCACTGGTACACCGCGTGCGGCTATGGTATCGGCATCTATGCTTGAGGCAACATCGCCTTCAATAACCCCCGGTCGGACGGCTGTTTCTTTCAAGCGGTCAACGGTAGCCAGGATCAGGCTGGTTTTGCCAGCCCCCGGTGAGGCCATCATATTGACGACAAAGACCTGACTTTCGGCAAAGGATGCTCGGTTTTCGGCGGCTACCTGATCGTTTGCACTCAAGAGTGACTGGACAACTGGGATTTTCATTCGTTCTCAACCTCAATACTTTCGATATAACATTCCTGTCCACCTGTGACATGCAGGCGAGCACTTCCACAGGCAGGACAAACGGCCATCAGGGGTATGTCGACGGCAAAGGAGTGGTCGCACTCCCAACAACGGGCAATACCGGGTTCGCGGCGGAAATGGAGCGTTGCCCCTTCTGCCAGGGTACCACGACTCAAAATGTCAAAGTAGAATTGCACTGAGTCATCAATAAAACTGCTCAGGTCACCGATGACCAGGTCTATAGAGGTAATACGTTGTGCGCCGTTTTGTTCCGCGGTTGCAATGGCGGTGTTGAGTATTCCTTCGGTCAATGGTAGTTCGTGCATGTATTATTATCTATTTATTCTGCGACGGTTGCCAGCGACTCGCTGCGCATATCGCGCAAGCGTTCGCGCACGAGTTGCAGAATACGCTGCATTATAACATAGCCTGCGGCTGTATCTTCTTCAAAATACTCCCGAATAGGCAAACAGTCAAATGCGATGACCTGATTTGCACCAGTCGCTCTTTTCAACTATCATGGGTGCCATCCGTAGGAGAAAGTCTCCATGATAGTGAAGGAGGTGGTATGATACGATTGGAAAGTGAACTCATTTTTACCCCGATTCCAGAACGGATAGCTCGCTTGCGTGACCTGGCGTATAATCTCTGGTGGACATGGCATCCGGAAGCACAAGCCCTGTTTCGCCAGATAGATCCCGACCTCTGGGAACTGGTGGATCACAATCCGGTCAACTTTCTGCGGGAAGTACGCGAAAGTCGTCTTGACGAATTTGCCGCCAATCCAACATTCCTGAACGAGTTTGATGCAGTGCTTGCAAACCTTGACGCCTATATGGAATCGAAAGATACGTGGTATGCCAGGAACTATCCTGAGGCCAAAGATACCTCGATGGCCTATTTCAGTGCCGAGTTTGGTATTCACGAATCCCTCCCCATCTACTCCGGTGGTCTGGGCATCCTGTCCGGCGACCATGCCAAAGAAGCCAGTGATATGGGATTGCCGCTGGTGGCGGTCGGGTTTCTTTATCCGCAGGGCTATTTCCGCCAGCGGCTCGACCACAGTGGATGGCAGTTTGCGGAGTATCACAAGATTGACTTTGCCAATGTTCCTGCTATCCCTGCTCGTACTCCGGAAGGCAAAGAGGTTGTGATAGATGTTGAGTTGCCTGGTCGCACGATTTATGCCAAAGTGTATCGGTTACAGATAGGTCGTATTCCGCTCTTCCTGATGGATACGGACATTCATCCCAACAGTCCACAGGACCGCGAGCTTTCGGCCCGATTGTATGGTGGCGACCGCGAAATGCGCGTAGCACAAGAAATTGTTCTGGGTATTGGTGGTGTGCGGGCACTGCGGGCACTGGGTATTACCCCGAATGTCTGGCACATGAATGAGGGCCATTCTGCCTTTCTCGTGCTTGAACTGGCACGCGAGAAAGTGCTGCAAGGTACATCTTTCCATGAAGCGGTGAACGAGATCAAAGCAGGTAGCATTTTCACTACCCATACGCCGGTGACGGCTGGTAATGATGCCTTCCCCTACCAGATGATTGAAAAATTCTTCTGGCAGTACTGGCCTCAATTGAACATCAACCACGACGAATTTATGGAACTGGGCCGTCAGGACCAGCATTGGGGGCCATCGTTTGCTATGACGGTCCTGGGCTTGAAGTTTTCCAACCGCCACAATGGGGTGAGTAAACTGCACGGTCATGTGGCACGGGGGATGTGGCAGTGGATGTATCCAGATAAGGGCCGCGATGACGTGCCGATTACGTCCATCACCAACGGGGTGCATGCGCCTTCCTGGGTCGCGCCGGAGATGTTTGACTTGTTCAACACCTACATGGGTGAGGGCTGGCATGACCGCGTAGATGATGCAGACATGTGGGAAGAGTTGCGTCACCTGCCCAATGAAGTGTTGTGGGAGGTGAAAGCGAAATTGCGCAAAAAACTGATTGGTTTTGTGCGTGATCGTACCTACAAACGGTTTCAGCGGATGGACCAGCAGCCGCCGGTCTGGCCTATTCTGGAAGACCATGCATTAACGATTGGCTTTGGGCGACGTTTTGCGACCTACAAACGTGCAACATTGATATTTAAGGATATGGACCGCCTCAAAGCTCTCTTGAACCGACCGGGTTGCCCTATCCAGATCCTCTTTGCGGGCAAAGCTCATCCGGCGGATAATCCTGGCAAGCATTTCATTCAGGATGTCTACCAGATGTCGCTGCAGCCGGGGTTGGCCGGGCGCATTGTCTTTATTGAAGAATACGATATTGAGGTTGCGCGTGAGATGGTACAGGGGGTGGATGTCTGGTTGAACAATCCACGCCGTCCCTATGAAGCCAGCGGTACGAGTGGGCAGAAAGCCAGCATGAATGCTGTGCCCAACCTCAGTGTCCTCGATGGCTGGTGGCCCGAAGCCTACAATGGGCGCAATGGCTGGTCTATTGGGGAGGAACGTGAGTATCACAACCAGGAAGAGCAAGATTGGGACGATGTGCAGTCGCTTTATCATACGATGGAGCACATTTTAATTCCCACGTTCTACGAACGCCGCGACCATAACGACATTCCGCACGACTGGATCAATATCTGCAAAGAGGCGATCATTACCGTCGCGCCGCAGTTTAGCTTCCGTCGCATGCTGGCCGATTATGTGGAAGAGCTGTATATGCCAGCCGCCAAAGATGCGGGTGCGCTGGTGAAGTAACGGTTTGTTCCCGTGTTAGCCCCCCTGCCCCTTCCCCCACAAGGACTCTGATGGTAAAGGGGGGATTGGTTATCAGGCAGGGGTTTGGCGGTGCCAAA
>CAYFVX010000163.1:0-7846 GCA_964346425.1 uncultured Chloroflexaceae bacterium
CTCTTCCGATCTTCATCTCGTGCTACGCCATCGAATCAAATACCGCCTACATCTACATGCGCGGCGAATTCGGTACCGCCGCCCGTACCCTGGACTACGCGATTGAGCAGGCAAAGGCGGCTGGCTTCCTGGGCAAAAACATCCTGGGGACCGGCTTTGACCTGGACATGTATGTCCACCGTGGCGCAGGCGCGTACATCTGTGGAGAAGAAACCGCGCTTATGGACTCGCTGGAGGGCAAGATAGGCCAGCCGCGGCTCAAGCCACCCTTCCCGGCCGTGCAAGGGCTGTATGGCAAGCCCACCATCATCAACAATGTGGAAACACTCGTCAACGTGCCGCAAATCGTGCAGCGTGGCGTAGACTGGTATCGCAGCTATGGCACGGAGAAAAGCCCCGGCACCAAAGCCTTCTCGCTCTGTGGGCACGTCAACCGCCCCGGTAACTATGAATTGCCCTTCGGTGTGCCGCTGCGTGAACTGATTTACAGCCCGGACTATGGAAACGGCATGGTAGATGACCGCCCGGTGAAAATCGTCGTACCCGGCGGAGCTTCTGCCCCCTGGCTGACCGGCGATCAGATAGACGTGTCGCTGGATTATGAATCGCTGGCGGCTGCCGGCACCATGCTCGGCTCCGGTGGCGTCGTTGTGCTTAACGATACCGTCAGCGCGCCCCACGTTGCCTATAAAATGGATGAGTTTTTCAAACACGAAAGTTGCGGCAAATGTACTCCCTGCCGCGAAGGAACAACCTGGCTTGTGCGCCTCATGCACCGCATGATAGAAGAACACGAAGCCCGTCCCGACGACATCCCCACCCTGCATCGCATCTACAAGCAAATGGCAGGCAATTGTTTCTGCCTGCTCGGTGAAAGTGCCGTCATGCCGATTAAAAGTGCGCTGACGCTCTTTGAAAACGAGTTTGTGGAACTGACAAAACACACCCATTGACGTTCCTGGTGTCCAGAGACGCCACCGATAGTCCAGATATCTCTTCGTGTCGCACATGTTTTGATTTGTTTTCGTTTGCGACCGAACAGCTAGAGAAAGTAAAGCGTGTTATGGCTGATATGATTACTCTCACCATTGATGGGAAACAGGTCACGGTACCAGCCGGTACAAACGTGGTAGATGCTGCCCGCGAAATTGGCATCGAAATCCCTGTTTTCTGCTACCATCCCAGGCTCAAAGCGGTGGGTATGTGCCGTATGTGCCTGGTCTCTGTCGGTATGCCCCGCATAGACCGTGCAACGGGTCAGCCGGTGCTGGATGAAGAAGGCAACCCGGCGATTGCCATGATGCCTAAACTGCAAACCGCCTGCACCACCACTGTCTCGCAGGGCATGATTATCCATACCGATACCGAAGAAGTGAAATTTGCACAGCGCGGCGTGCTGGAATTTCTGCTTACCTCGCACCCGCTCGACTGCCCGGTGTGTGATAAAGGCGGCGAATGTCCCCTGCAAAACCTGACGATGGAATGGGGGCCAGGCATCAGCGAGTATGCCTACAGCGACAAGGTGCATTTTGAAAAGCCGGTGCCGCTTGGTGAACTGATCTACCTGGACCGCGAACGCTGTATCCTGTGTGGGCGGTGCGTGCGCTTTCAAGATGGGTTGGCAAACGACCCGGTGCTGGGCTTCAGCGAACGCGGGCGAGCCTGGCATATCATCAGCGAGAGCGACCCGCCCTTCGATAGCAAATTCAGTGGCAACACCACTGACATTTGCCCCGTCGGTGCATTGACCACCAGAGATTTTCGCTTTCGGGCCCGCGTATGGGAGCTGAAATCTATCCCCTCGCTCTGTACCCATTGTTCCGTCGGCTGCAACATCAATCTCGATATGCGGCTGGGGCAGATAAACCGCGTGATGCCACGCGAGAACGATGCCGTCAACGACATCTGGATCTGCGATAAGGGCCGCTTTGCACAACGCTACGTCGAAAGCGATGACCGATTGACCACCCCGCTCATACGCCGTGGCAACCAGCACGTCGAAGCCTCCTGGGACGAGGCCATTCAGGTCATTGTAGAAAAATTTGCGACCATCCACAGCAAACGAACCGCTGGCGGGAGTGCTTTTGGTGGACTGGCCGGCGAACGCCTGTCGAACGAAGATCTCTACCTGTTCCAGCGACTCTTCCGCGATGTGCTGGGCAGCAACAACCTGGACTACCGCGCAGGCACACCAGCCGATACGCCGCATGACGACCTCGGCGTTGCGCTGGGCGTCGGGCTGGAAACCAACCTGATGTCGCTCGGCAAAGGCACCACCGTGCTGGTCATTGGTGCCGACCTGGAAGAAGAAGCTCCTCTCTATCGTCTGCGTTTGCACAGCATTGTGCAACAGGGCGGCGAGCTGCTTGTTGCCAATGTGCGTCCCACCAGATTGGACCGTTCTGCCACGTTGAGCATGCATTATCAACCCGGCAGCGAACAGCAGGTAGCACGGGCAATTCTCAGTGGTATCTATGCCGAAACCGGCATCCAACGACTCCCCCCGCGCACCAGCTACAACCAGGCTGACCTGCGGGCAAATCTGAATACACCGGTCGGTGTCCAGGCTCGTTCAACCGGACTCACCGAAGAGGATATGCAGGCGGCGGTGCAGCGCATGGTGCAGGCCGAGCACGTCATTATCGTCTATGGCTCCGATGCACGTGCCGTAGGGGTTCCCTTCATCCAGGATCTTGCAAACATGCTTATCCTGCTGGGTAAGGTAGGCGAAGCCAACAGCGGGTTGCTGCCCATCCTGCGCCGCGGCAATTCACGCGGCACACTGGACATGGGCATACGGTCAGATTATGGGCCAGGATACCCACATCTGTTGACCACCATGCAATCGGGCAGAGCAAAAGAAGTAGCTATTGAGCGTGGACTGAGCACCCGTGAAATGTTGGGGGCCGCGCTTGAAGGACAGATTCGCGCCATGTACATCGCTGGTCTCGACCCGCTTGGTGACTACCCGGCTGCGCAGCAAGCCCTGGAAAAACTGGAATTCCTGGTGGTGCAGGATATGTTCCTGACCCCCACCGCACAACTGGCGGATGTCGTGCTGCCGGTCGCTGCATTTGCCGAACGGGATGGGACCTATACCAACGCCGAACGGCGCGTGCAGCGTGTGCGTCAGGCCCGCCCGGCCCCAGGTGAAAGCCGCTCCGACTGGGCGATCATCCAGGATATTGCCGTCGGGCTGGCTGAACAGATTGTCCTGCCGGGGCAGGGTGAGGAAGCAACAAAAGAAAGACAACCGGCAAAAGCAAAGAGCACCCATTCGCGCAAAGGGAGCGGTAAACCGCGAACCCTCCTGCCCTGGGACTACCTCGATGCCAGCGATATTGCCCGCGAGATAGCCGAACAGATTCCGCTTTACCAGGGCATCACCTATTCCGCGCTTGCCAATGTTCAGGCAGTTGGCAATTGGGGACGGCAGGTCAACGAACCCTTCTTTTTTGAAGGAACTGCCTACAAAAACACAGATAGTGTCGGTATCCAATATCCTGCACCTGCCGAACGCGATAATGCCACCTTTACCATCAAGTTCATGCATGTAGAACCATTGCCAGCAGACTGCAACTATCCATTTACGCTGCTGGTGCAAACGTTGTTGTATGATGGCGACCCGCTCTTGCGCAACTCGCTGCTGCTGAACTATGTCCCGGAACCATACGTTGTGCTCAACGCAGCAGATGCCGAAAATCTGCGTATCCAGGGGGGTGAGCGTGTGCAGATATCCTCGTCGGCGGGAGCGTTGGAGCTGGTGGCACGCATCAGCACTGATATACCCGCCGGTAGCGTATTAATGGCGGCCAATCTGCCCCAGGCACCGGTGGCAGCAGTGCAGACCGGGCCACGCACACGGGTCGCGGTGCAGAAAAAAGCAGGTGGGTCATAGTAGCAAGCGGGGAATTGGGGGGTTGCAACCCCCCAATTCCCCGCTTGCTACTATGACCCACCTGCTTTTTTCTGCACCGCGACCCGTGTGCGTGGCCCGGTCTGCACTGCTGCCACCGGTGCCTGGGGCAGATTGGCCGCCATTAATACGCTACCGGCGGGTATATCAGTGCTGATGCGTGCCACCAGCTCCAACGCTCCCGCCGACGAGGATATCTGCACACGCTCACCCCCCTGGATACGCAGATTTTCGGCATCTGCTGCGTTGAGCACAACGTATGGTTCCGGGACATAGTTCAGCAGCAGCGAGTTGCGCAAGAGCGGGTCGCCATCATACAACAACGTTTGCACCAGCAGCGTAAATGGATAGTTGCAGTCTGCTGGCAATGGTTCTACATGCATGAACTTGATGGTAAAGGTGGCATTATCGCGTTCGGCAGGTGCAGGATATTGGATACCGACACTATCTGTGTTTTTGTAGGCAGTTCCTTCAAAAAAGAAGGGTTCGTTGACCTGCCGTCCCCAATTGCCAACTGCCTGAACATTGGCAAGCGCGGAATAGGTGATGCCCTGGTAAAGCGGAATCTGTTCGGCTATCTCGCGGGCAATATCGCTGGCATCGAGGTAGTCCCAGGGCAGGAGGGTTCGCGGTTTACCGCTCCCTTTGCGCGAATGGGTGCTCTTTGCTTTTGCCGGTTGTCTTTCTTTTGTTGCTTCCTCACCCTGCCCCGGCAGGACAATCTGTTCAGCCAGCCCGACGGCAATATCCTGGATGATCGCCCAGTCGGAGCGGCTTTCACCTGGGGCCGGGCGGGCCTGACGCACACGCTGCACGCGCCGTTCGGCGTTGGTATAGGTCCCATCCCGTTCGGCAAATGCAGCGACCGGCAGCACGACATCCGCCAGTTGTGCGGTGGGGGTCAGGAACATATCCTGCACCACCAGGAATTCCAGTTTTTCCAGGGCTTGCTGCGCAGCCGGGTAGTCACCAAGCGGGTCGAGACCAGCGATGTACATGGCGCGAATCTGTCCTTCAAGCGCGGCCCCCAACATTTCACGGGTGCTCAGTCCACGCTCAATAGCTACTTCTTTTGCTCTGCCCGATTGCATGGTGGTCAACAGATGTGGGTATCCTGGCCCATAATCTGACCGTATGCCCATGTCCAGTGTGCCGCGTGAATTGCCGCGGCGCAGGATGGGCAGCAACCCGCTGTTGGCTTCGCCTACCTTACCCAGCAGGATAAGCATGTTTGCAAGATCCTGGATGAAGGGAACCCCTACGGCACGTGCATCGGAGCCATAGACGATAATGACGTGCTCGGCCTGCACCATGCGCTGCACCGCCGCCTGCATATCCTCTTCGGTGAGTCCGGTTGAACGAGCCTGGACACCGACCGGTGTATTCAGATTTGCCCGCAGGTCAGCCTGGTTGTAGCTGGTGCGCGGGGGGAGTCGTTGGATGCCGGTTTCGGCATAGATACCACTGAGAATTGCCCGTGCTACCTGCTGTTCGCTGCCGGGTTGATAATGCATGCTCAACGTGGCAGAACGGTCCAATCTGGTGGGACGCACATTGGCAACAAGCAGCTCGCCGCCCTGTTGCACAATGCTGTGCAAACGCAGACGATAGAGAGGAGCTTCTTCTTCCAGGTCGGCACCAATGACCAGCACGGTGGTGCCTTTGCCGAGCGACATCAGGTTGGTTTCCAGCCCGACGCCCAGCGCAACGCCGAGGTCGTCATGCGGCGTATCGGCTGGTGTGCCTGCGCGGTAGTCCAGGTTGTTGCTGCCCAGCACATCGCGGAAGAGTCGCTGGAACAGGTAGAGATCTTCGTTCGACAGGCGTTCGCCGGCCAGTCCACCAAAAGCACTCCCGCCAGCGGTTCGTTTGCTGTGGATGGTCGCAAATTTTTCTACAATGACCTGAATGGCCTCGTCCCAGGAGGCTTCGACGTGCTGGTTGCCACGGCGTATGAGCGGGGTGGTCAATCGGTCATCGCTTTCGACGTAGCGTTGTGCAAAGCGGCCCTTATCGCAGATCCAGATGTCGTTGACGGCATCGTTCTCGCGTGGCATCACGCGGTTTATCTGCCCCAGCCGCATATCGAGATTGATGTTGCAGCCGACGGAACAATGGGTACAGAGCGAGGGGATAGATTTCAGCTCCCATACGCGGGCCCGAAAGCGAAAATCTCTGGTGGTCAATGCACCGACGGGGCAAATGTCAGTGGTGTTGCCACTGAATTTGCTATCGAAGGGCGGGTCGCTCTCGCTGATGATATGCCAGGCTCGCCCGCGTTCGCTGAAGCCCAGCACCGGGTCGTTTGCCAACCCATCTTGAAAGCGCACGCACCGCCCACACAGGATACAGCGTTCGCGGTCCAGGTAGATCAGTTCACCAAGCGGCACCGGCTTTTCAAAATGCACCTTGTCGCTGTAGGCATACTCGCTGATGCCTGGCCCCCATTCCATCGTCAGGTTTTGCAGGGGACATTCGCCGCCTTTATCACACACCGGGCAGTCGAGCGGGTGCGAGGTAAGCAGAAATTCCAGCACGCCGCGCTGTGCAAATTTCACTTCTTCGGTATCGGTATGGATAATCATGCCCTGCGAGACAGTGGTGGTGCAGGCGGTTTGCAGTTTAGGCATCATGGCAATCGCCGGGTTGCCTTCTTCATCCAGCACCGGCTGACCCGTTGCACGGTCTATGCGGGGCATACCGACAGAGACCAGGCACATACGGCACATACCCACCGCTTTGAGCCTGGGATGGTAGCAGAAAACAGGGATTTCGATGCCAATTTCGCGGGCAGCATCTACCACGTTTGTACCGGCTGGTACCGTGACCTGTTTCCCATCAATGGTGAGAGTAATCATATCAGCCATAACACGCTTTACTTTCTCTAGCTGTTCGGTCGCAAACGAAAACAAATCAAAACATGTGCGACACGAAGAGATATCTGGACTATCGGTGGCGTCTCTGGACACCAGGAACGTCAATGGGTGTGTTTTGTCAGTTCCACAAACTCGTTTTCAAAGAGCGTCAGCGCACTTTTAATCGGCATGACGGCACTTTCACCGAGCAGGCAGAAACAATTGCCTGCCATTTGCTTGTAGATGCGATGCAGGGTGGGGATGTCGTCGGGACGGGCTTCGTGTTCTTCTATCATGCGGTGCATGAGGCGCACAAGCCAGGTTGTTCCTTCGCGGCAGGGAGTACATTTGCCGCAACTTTCGTGTTTGAAAAACTCATCCATTTTATAGGCAACGTGGGGCGCGCTGACGGTATCGTTAAGCACAACGACGCCACCGGAGCCGAGCATGGTGCCGGCAGCCGCCAGCGATTCATAATCCAGCGACACGTCTATCTGATCGCCGGTCAGCCAGGGGGCAGAAGCTCCGCCGGGTACGACGATTTTCACCGGGCGGTCATCTACCATGCCGTTTCCATAGTCCGGGCTGTAAATCAGTTCACGCAGCGGCACACCGAAGGGCAATTCATAGTTACCGGGGCGGTTGACGTGCCCACAGAGCGAGAAGGCTTTGGTGCCGGGGCTTTTCTCCGTGCCATAGCTGCGATACCAGTCTACGCCACGCTGCACGATTTGCGGCACGTTGACGAGTGTTTCCACATTGTTGATGATGGTGGGCTTGCCATACAGCCCTTGCACGGCCGGGAAGGGTGGCTTGAGCCGCGGCTGGCCTATCTTGCCCTCCAGCGAGTCCATAAGCGCGGTTTCTTCTCCACAGATGTACGCGCCTGCGCCACGGTGGACATACATGTCCAGGTCAAAGCCGGTCCCCAGGATGTTTTTGCCCAGGAAGCCAGCCGCCTTTGCCTGCTCAATCGCGTAGTCCAGGGTACGGGCGGCGGTACCGAATTCGCCGCGCATGTAGATGTAGGCGGTATTTGATTCGATGGCGTAGCACGAGATGAAGATCGGAAGAG
>CAYFVX010000164.1:0-7834 GCA_964346425.1 uncultured Chloroflexaceae bacterium
AACCATTTACGCGCTATTACCCCCAATCGCGCATTTTTGTTGCCAACCGTCCGAAACACTATATTCTGGCAAACCTGGCAAAAGGCGGCGTGGTCAAAGTATTCGACCGTCAGAGTGAAGAACTCCTGCTGAACGACTGCGGCAGCATCGGGCAACTGCAAGATGGGCAGGTTGTTACCTCGCAGTGGATTGACCCGCACTACACCTGCCGTGCCGATGAGCACGGCTTCGAGGTTGTGGGCAATCTCAACACCGTCCCCTCCAACAAACTGTTCAACCCGCTCAAGAACATTGTCTTTCGGAGCATGCTGGTCGCGCTTGGCTGGAATACCCACTTTTCGCACATGCTCAAAGGCAACATCCGCAAAGTGCTGATGCTGGGACGTCGGCCCATACCCGTGCGCTTTCGGCGTAGCCTGCACCTGGATGAGCAGGGCATCACGCTGCACGACCAGATCCAGACAGACGGACAGACTCGCTTCACCGCCCTCTCGCTCGGCGATGAATTCTTCGTGCGCTACGTCCCGCAGAGCCGCTATTTCCAGAGCCAGGAACTCGGCATAAGCGGCTGGCAGGCCGAACCACAGCATCTTGACGCTCTCAATCAGGGAACACAATTGGAACGTGTCACACAATTGAAAGATGGCAAAGAGCATATGACCACCACCACGAATGAACAAAGGACCGCAGCCGTTGACCATGGCGTCTACGACATCGCCTACTATCATGGACGGCAGCAAAAACGTCAACTCATCTATCGTTTGCAGCGCAGAACCGATGAAGTTGCCGGCGCACTCCAAAACCACACCGATGGCCCACTACAAACCATCATAGATGTGGGTACCGCCGACAGTTTGATGCTCGAAAGCCTGCAAAAACGATTTGAGACCACCCGGTTTATTGGCATTGACATGAGCTTTGCCCTGCTGCAGGCTCGCCAGATAGCAGAAATCACCAAAGTTCAGGGCAACGCCCAGATACTGCCGGTCCATTCAGGAGTCGGCGACGCGATTATTGCAACTGCCATCATTGAACATCTGCCGGATCCTGCTCTGATGCTGCGTGAATGTGCGCATATTCTCCGACCGGGCGGCTTGCTCATTATCACCACGCCGGATCCTTTCCTGGAACATGTCTCATCACTCATTGGACTGCTCAAAGATGCGGGGCACCATTACACCTTCACGCTCGACACCCTGCAAACACTGATACGTGAAAATGGCTTTGAAGTAGTAGAAGCCCGCAAATTTATGTTCTCTCCCGTCGGCTTTCCCGCCGAGAAAATGATTGAAAAAATCCTGAGAACCCTTCATCTTGATCTGGTTATGGCAAATCAGTTTGTTGTCGCCAGACGAGGTTCATAAAACTATGAACAAGCAATCTCCAAAAAACCTGGCTGTCAATAAACGGGTATATACCGCAATATCTACTCAATACCAAAGACAACCACTGCCTGCATGGTGCAAGGCATCAAGAGAGCCTATGCAGCAAACTGACGATAGACAGCAGGCGTACTGGGAAGCCCAACGGAAGCGTCGCCACCCCACCGATCCAATAGTTGCCGCATTTGCCCAACCCAAACTTGCCTTCATCGCGCAACACATCACCCTGCCCCGCAATGCCCGTATTCTGGATGTTGGCTGCGGCAACGGCTACTTTACCTGGTATCTCAACCAGTTGGGAAAAGCAGTGGGTATTGACTATGCTAGAACAATGCTCACGATGAACCCCTGCGATAATCTTGCTCAGGCTTCTGCATTGGAACTTCCTTTTGCCGAGCAGTCGTTTGATCTGGTCTTTTGCTCGAACATCCTGCACCATATTGAAGCCCCCATCATCGTAGTTGCCGAGATGAAACGTGTCAGCAAGCACTATGTTGTCATCCACGAGCCAAACAGAAATAATCCGCTCATGCTGGCACTCGGATTGGCAAAGAAAGAGGAAAGACTTTCACTGCACTACACCCGTTCATTTGTGCAAAAGATTGCGCAGGACGTTGGACTGGAAGTGCTTGCATGTCAATCTCTCGGCTTCATCACGCCCAATCGTTTGCCACGCCCATTGGCAACATTTGTGGGCAAGCTCAACAGACCATCCCCATTGAGTGCCTATATCACCCTGGTGGGTCAACGTGGAAAAGAAGAACGGTAGGAGTCTGAGAATAAAAAGCAAAACATCATGGGTACGCTTGCTCGGGCTTGCGTTGCTTGCCTACTTGCTCTTACAGGTCAATATGACAGAAGTAAGCCAGGTACTCCAGGACGCGACACTTCCATTGCTGATTGTAGCACTTCTGCTCAACCTGCCAATGGTGCTCTGCAAATCGCTCCGCTGGCAGACACTTCTCCGTTCCCAGCAGATACCCTATGCTGCTGGACGGGCCTATCTTGCTTATTTTGGGAGCATCTTTATTGGTTTCTTGACACCGGGCCGATTAGGTGAGTTCGTCAAAGCCGTGCATGTCAGCCAGGATTGTAGCATACCTTCTGCCCGTGCATTCTCCAGCGTGCTCGCCGACCGCCTGTTTGACCTGGCAATGCTGCTGCTGGTTGGGAGTGTCGCTCTGTTGACGCTTGCGCCCAACCGCAGCAACCTGTTTGCGCTGGGTCTTTCGGTCGTGTTGCTGGTATTCCCCCTGGTGCTTTTTCTCAATGACACGAGCTTTGCCTGGTTTCAACGTCTGGGGAGCAAAGCCGGGCGCATGGGCAAGAAATGCTTTGCCTCCGACGGCTGGCTGGTCACAATGCGTACTGGCATGTGCCAGGTGCGCCCACCACAATTCATGCTGGCCCTCAGCCTGACCATCATTGCCTATCTGTTTTTTTTCAGCCAGTGCTATCTGCTGGCCGTAGCTCTTGGTATCCCAATCAACTTTTTGCAAACTAGCTACGCTGTGGCACTGGGCAACCTGGTCACGCTTATCCCCATCTCCATCTCTGGGTTGGGCACCCGTGAGGCTACCATGATAGCCTATCTGGGCAGTATCGGTGTTGCGCCAGAAGCAGCCCTGGGATTCTCGTTGCTTGTCTTCCTGACATTTTATGTTGGTGGTGGTGTTATGGGCGCAGTAGCCTGGCTTATCAAACCGGTATCGTTGCAAACCGCACGTCATGCCAAATTCGAGTAAATAGTTCGTAACCACGAATACCACGAATATCTCTCTCTCATGGAAAATACAAGAGACAAGTAGTAGGTTTATTATCTAAGTAATCAGACGAATTTGGTATCAATCACGCTAAACCCAGGAGCAAAAACATGCCTGAGCAATCCGGTCATCACCATCACCGCTGGATAGCCCTGATCATTGCACTCTTGACGGTAATCGGGTCAACATTTGTGCTCTGGCTCGCCATCTGGGAACATGGGGTGCAGTTTATACCAGGAGACTCTTTCATCTACCTGAGAACTGCTATCCGACTGGTGCAAGGAGATGGATTACATATTTTGCGCTATTCACCGGCTGCAGATACCGTCTCTCTCTTTCCGATAACCCACTATCCGCCCTTTGTCCCCTTCATCTATGCCATGCTCATGCTCCTGGGCATTCATGCCAGCATGGTCCCATCGGTGATCTCACTCATCGCATGGATTGCGTTTCTTGCCGGGATTGGCGCATTAACCTGGCAATATGCGCATACCCCCCTGCTCGCTGCTCTGGCTATGGTTACTGTCCTTATAACCCGTAGTTACTGGTATGTTTTCCCGTTGGCAATGTCAGAAGTTGTTTTTTTACCGTTGCTGGTATGGGTCATGGTCATCCTGGTTGATTTGCCGCAAAAAAATGTCTCACAGCAGCGGCCCAGGCTTGCGCTTGCAAGCTGCCTGACTGCTTTGTTGATGCTCACTAGAATTGTTGGCATTCTCGTATTTGCCGCAGTGTGCCTCTGGTGGGTATGGAACTGGTGGTTTGCAAAACCACGAAGGGTGCAACGGTTGCTTGGGGATGGTGCCGTTTTCGGGCTGTCGGTTCTCCCATTGGCAGGCTGGCTCCTTTTCAACCATTTTAGACAGGTAACGCTTCCGCTGGGTACTCATCTGATACCCGAAGGGTCGTTATGGGGGGGGGGCAAAGCACTGCTGGAACAAAGTCTCCAGATAGTTCTTCCCGCCATTCATTTTGATAGACTGGTGTATAAGCTGGATTGGACCGGAGCCATGCTGCTCTACACACTCTTGCTGCTCATTTGGGCATGGCTCTTCTGGCGATATCGCCCATGCAAGCACAAAAAGAGTTTTTTGGCCCCACCTCGCTCACCACTCTGGCTGTTTGTGGTGTTCTATGGTGTTCTCTATACCCTGCTCCAGCCATTTCTCGGATTCTTGCCGATGGATGCACGAGATGTGACGAGTTTGCTTTGTCTAGTCATCCCCTGGATGTTTGCCTGGATAGCTCACATGCGTCTATCGTCAGGGCTGAAATATACCATTCTGAGTGGATATATCCTTATCAACAGCACGTTTCTGTTTGCAGAACCACTATTGAAGGGATTTCCTGACTGGATTTCATTCAATCCTCCGCATATTGAATCCATCGCCAATCGCCAGTTACCAAAATTTGCCAGATATTATGGATATGGCTTTGTGCAATGGCTGGTGGTGGAACCAATCCGATCAGCAGACCTTGGAAATCATCACCCGGATCTCCTTTCCTGGAGCGAAACCTTACCAGAACAGACCATCATCCTGAGCAACGCCCCCCTCGTGCTCGCCGCTTATACCCACGAAACAACGCAACATATTTTTGCTCCGCTCGGCTATGGCATACCTGAAGAATCATGGTTGAAGCAGGGAGATTGTTCTTCGCGATTTCCGCTGGTTCTTGTAGTTTTTGAGTGGGATTATCTGAAAGGCGAAGCACAAAAAATGCAACAGCAGATTGAAGCAAAATGTCCCAGCCTGACAAAGCAAACCTTTCAACATAGTGTCATCTACGAACTTCCGCAAACCAGAGAGACAAAGGAAACACCCAATGGCAACTAAGCAAAACAACCATCATCGCTGGATAGCCCTGCTCATTGCCCTCCTGGCTCTTAGCGGGTCGACATGTGTGCTCTGGCTCTCGGTCTGGGAACATGGCACAGTTCTCCGTCTGTATGACAGCTTCATGTACATGCGAACTGGTATGAGCATGTACCATGATCTCGACCTCACCACCAACAGCTACAAACCAGTGACTGACACCATAGTTTCTGCAACAAACACCCATTATCCACCCTTTGTTGCTTTCCTCTACAGTATTGGCATGGCTGCAGGCATACCGTCATACCTTGTGCCTTCGGTCATTTCTCTCATCGGTTGGATATTTCTGCTTGTAGGAACGGGCATTCTTACCTATCGGCTAGGAAAATCACCCATCATCGCAGCCCTGGCTGTCGTGCTTGCCTCGCTTACCTATAGCTACTGGTGGCTCTTTCAAACCATTTCTGCAGAAATCGTGTTTCTCCCCCTTCTCGTCTGGCTCATGATTGTGCTCGTTGACCTCCCATACCGTCAGGCAAACCGAATGCGCTGGCTTGCCCTGGCATCTCTCCTGTTGGCCATACTCATGATTACCCGATATGTCGGCGTGGTCGTTTTTGCCGCAGTATCACTCTGGTGTGTCTGGCACTGGTGGTCTACAAAACCCCGAGACATCAAGATACTCCTCAAGGAGGGAGGGGGTCTTGCTGCTGCGCTCATTCCTCCTGGCTTGTGGGTTTTGTTCAATACACTTTCTAGTTCCCATCTGGCCGGGCAGAGCCATTTTTCGCAAAGTGACCATTCCCTGCATGAAGGAGTTGCTGCTTTATTTCGGGAAAGCACCCATCTCTTGATCCCGGGTATGTACTATCCAAGACTTATGTATATCTTGGGAGCTTTGAACACAATTATCCTCTATATCATTGTCTTTTTTGCAGCCATTGGCATTCTATGGTATTGCGCAAAGTTGAAAATTTTTTCCTTTGGTTTTTCTCGTACTCCCTTGCTTGTTTTTGTCCTGTTTTATCTTGCACTGTATACTCTTGTTCAACCTCTTATGTCATTCTCTCCATTAGATAGACGTGATGCCACGAGCATCTTTTGTCTGATACAACCATTCGTATTTGGTGTACTGGCAAGTACTCGTCGCACACATCGTTGGGTTGTTTTACTGCTCATTGGGTATGTGACGTTTAATGGAGTATTAGGCTTTGGGGAACCATTCGCAAAAGGATTTCCTGAATGGGTTGAAACTTCTCCTCCACACTTTGAAAGCCTTGCAGGACAAAATCTTTCTGAACATCCTGAGTTGTATGGGTATGGAATATTCTTGTGGGTAAGAGTACAACCTGGTCGCACA
This sequence comes from uncultured Chloroflexaceae bacterium, assembly GCA_964346425.1. Lineage (GTDB taxonomy): Bacteria > Chloroflexota > Chloroflexia > Chloroflexales > Chloroflexaceae > JAAUSY01. The sequence goes on from CAYFVX010000164.1 coordinate 6,320, forward strand.
GCAGATTTAGTGCATTATCATTCTGACCTGTACACATGGCTCAAAGCACAACCATCCCCGCGAGTTATCCTGACCAATGCACCAGTCCTCGTTACCTCCTATCAACTTGAAGCTGTTGGTAATCTTATGAACAGATATAGATATTCTCCCTGGTTAGAAAAAGGTTCCTGTACCTCAGATTATTCAACCATCTTGGTAACCTTTGACGAAGACTATCTGCCATATGCGTATGATTGGATTCCGAACGAAAAACAAAAAGAAGTAGCATCTTTACGAGAAGCGATTGAAGCAAAATGCCCCGACTTGCCCAGATACACCTTCCAGCATAGTGTGGTCTACAAACTGCATCCTGCCCCGCTTGACAATCTTCCCAATACATCGCATGATTAACAGAATGCCAGGAGAAGTGCTCAATGGGTTGAACCTGTGGGTGCGTTGGGGAACAGCGTTCCCTCGTAACCCGATTGGGTTGGGGGGGGCGGTTTTGCCGAAAAGCCACCCTTCTCACCAGAAAACGGAAGCACCTATGCCAACACTGATAAGATACGCGGGCATCATATACGGCCCTGTTCAATCGCGCCGCCTGGGAGCATCACTTGGCGTCAACCTGCTCCCCCCAGGACGCAAGATATGTCCTTTCAACTGTATCTACTGTGAATGTGGCGATACGACCGAACTGGTCGAGCAGGTTGCGGAAGATGCCGCAGAGGGTCGCTCATTTCCTTCGGTGCAACAGGTTCACGCTACTGTACAAGCAGCACTCAAACACCACCAGCACATCAATGCCATCTGTTTCTCCGGGCATGGCGAGCCAACCCTGCACCCTTCCTTTCCAGAAATCGTGCAGGCGGTGCGCGAGCTACGCGACCTGCATCATCCCGCGGCAAACATCGGCGTCTTCTCCTCGGCTGCCCTCATCAAGCAACCCCGCCCACGGGCAGGCATAGACCTGTGCGACCTGCGCATGCTCAAGCTGGACGCTGCCGACGAACCAACTTTTTACGCCCTCGACCGTCCCGCCGCAAACGTGCATATCGCAGCAATTATTGCTGAACTGGCCCGCATGCCAGCCGTGATTATCCAGACCTGCTTGATAGATGGCCCTGTGCAAAACATCCGTGGTGCGCCCTGGGAAGCTCTGGTGCAGGCAATCGCAACTATCCAACCGCAGTATGTCCAACTCTACGCCATAGACCGCCCCACACCCGAAGCGTGGGTGGAAAAAGTCCCACACGAAACCGTTGTCGCGCGGGCAAAAGAAATGCAGGAACGCACCGGCATCGAAGGAGATGCCTACTGAACAAAACACGCCTGCACCAGTTCCGTCGGATCAACATTCGTTCCCCTATACCAGACCTGATAATCCAGATGTGCGCCACTGGACATACCCGTATTGCCAGCCAGCCCGATAACATCGCCGGCACTGACAGTCTGCCCCTGCGCCACCAGCACCTCGGAAAGATGCGCATAATTCGTGCGCCAACCCGACGCATAATCACTAATCGTCACCTGGTC
>CAYFVX010000165.1:0-7795 GCA_964346425.1 uncultured Chloroflexaceae bacterium
ATGTTTTTCCGCTCACGCGGAAGTAGCTCTGGTGTTGTGGTTTTTTGGCGGCTTCGCCGCCAAAAAACCACAACACCAGGGTTTCTCTGGGGGACGACGTTCTCAGAGGGGGGCACCCCTCAACAGGTGTCACCTGTATGGTGTGCTGCTTGCGCACAGCAAAAAATGCATGCAGCCGCGTAGCCACAGCATGGGGTGCGTGAGGAAACCAGGTTTCCTCACGCACCCGCAGGAGACACCCACCGCTCCACCGCTCTACCGCTCCACCGCTCTATCGCTCCACCGCTCCACCGCTCCACCGCTCCACCTTTTCCTGACCATTGCGTGACACTTCGCTTATGCCGCTGGTGTTTGCTGTCCATCCGGTGGTATCATATCTACAACACAACACATTGTCTGGACACAAGGAGGCTTTGACGCCATTGGAACCTACCACATCTACGACGTTTGCGCTTGAGCAATTGCTCGAACCATTCTTAACTATCCTGGCTGGCTTGATCGTGGGTTTAATCCTGGATTTTTTGCTGGCACGGCGCATGCAGCAACATGGAAGTCTGACCGGCTGGAAAGCAGATCGCGTGCTGGGCAAAGCATTGCGCAGCATGCCGATTATATGGAGTACGCTGGCCGCAACCTATGGGGTGACGGTGTATGCCCCGTTCGACCCGGAACAGGTGCAGTTCTGGCTGCACATCCTGCTGGTGCCGTTTATCCTTTCCATCACTATCTTTCTCATGCGGATGGGTGTGGGGTTGATAGACTATTCCAGCGAGCAACGCACGGGATTGGCAACCAATGTCTCGCTCTCGCGCAGTCTGATAAAAGGCTTCGTTATGACGGCTGGTATCCTGATACTGCTGCAGACGCTCGGTATCTCGATTACGCCGATTATTGCCGCGCTGGGTATTGGTGGTCTTGCCGTCTCGTTGGCAATGGAAGAAACGTTGTCGAATGTTTTTTCGGGGCTTTATATCATTATTTCCAAGCAGGTACAGCCAGGCGACTATGTGCGTATGAAGGTAGACGAACGCGACCATATTCAGGGCTACATTACGGATATTACCTGGCGTTGCACCAAAATTCGCATGGTTCCCGACCGCATGGTTAAAGAACAGACCAGTATCGTCACCGTGCCCAATGCACGCATGGCATCGGATATTGTCATCCTGCACCATCGGCCGGGCAAAGAATGCGAGATGGTACTCAATATTCGCATTGAAACGGGTGCCAATCTGGATGATATTGAACGGGTCACAGTTGAAGTGGCGCAAGAAGTCCTGTATGATATGCTCAAGTTTGAGCAGGAATGTCTGCCGGTGGTGCGCTATCGAGGGTTTTCACCTGCGCACCTTGACCTTTCGATTGTGATGTATGGACATGAGACTATAGACCAGCATCTGGTCCGCCATGAGTTGATCAAAAGGTTGTATCTTCGCTATCAACAAGAGGGGATTGCCATGCTCGCGATGCAGGCAACCGTGGAAAACCAGCCAGTGTTGTCGGAGAGCGATGCAACTGGAGCAGCAGACCGGGTAGACCGTAGACCATAGACCCGTAGACCCGTAGACCATATGTGGGGCATGGCTCAGGAGATAATCTGCGCCCCCAGGCAACTGCCGCAACATTCCATCATTAGTATGGTGAGCGTGAGGGAATGCTATTCCCGAACAACCCGATTCTGCGGAGGGTGGCGTTTACGGCATTGCCGCAAACGCCACCCTCCCCACCAGATAGACTCTGATGGTAAAGGGGGGATTGGTGATCAGGTAGGGGTTTGGCACCGCCAAACCCCTGCGCATGAAGTTAAGCGGTTTATCGCTTTGCAAAGCGGGGGATTGGGGGTTGCAAACCCCCAAAAGAAAAGTTTTTGTGGTGTTTTTTTGCGGCTACGCCGCAAAAAAACACCACAAAAAGGGGCCTGGGGCTGCGCCCCAATGGGAAATAAGCATTAGCTTAATGCGCATGGGGGTTTGGCACCGCCAAACCCCTGCCTGGGGCAGGCGAGCCGCCAGCACTCCCAGGAGTTGGACGGACGTTACCATCAGAGTCCCAGATAGACAAGGAAGGAGAATATTAATGACCAATGAAGAACAAACGCGTGAAGCGTTACAGCAAGAAATCGTAACCCTGCAACAGCGAGTAGCTGAACTGGAAGCGGAACGAGAACGGTATGCCACAATCATCCAGCATCTGCCAGTTGGCCTGTTCGTCTATCAGATTGAAGACCCACAGGATGATCGCACCCTCCGCATGCTGGATGCCAACCCGATGGTGGGGACATTGGCCGGTGTCGAACCATCTGCGGTTATCGGCAAAACGTTGGATGAGAATTTCCCCGGTCTGCGTGAGCAGGGTATCCCACAGGCATATGCTCAGGTCATCAACTCCGGTGAACCTTTTTCCACCGAAGTGGTGTATGGCGATGAGCGAGTGATCGAGAGTGCCTTCGGTGTGCAGGCGTTTCCCCTGCCGGGTCAGTGTATGGGGGTAACGTTTGAAAATATCACGCAGCGCAAACAGGCAGAACAGGAAGTGCGCTTGCTGAATGCCGAACTGGAACAGCGGGTTATCGAAAAAACCGAAGAATTGCAGCGTAGCCAGACACTTTTGCATGGGTTCCTGCAATATTCGCCGGCTATTATCTTTGCCAGAGATATTGACGGACGCTATCTGCTGGTCAACAAACAATACGAGTCGATCCTCAATATTGCCGAAGCAGAGATTATTGGCAAAATGCCCCACGATTTGTTTGCAGAAGAAACGGCGGCCCAACTTCTTCAGCACGATCAGCAGGCTATTGAGCAGGGCGCGATTGTGCAGCGTGAGGAGCTTATTCCTCATCACGACGACGATAACTTGCACACCTACATTGCGGTCAAATTTCCTATCTACAACACGGAGGGTGACCTGTATGCAATCGGGGGAATCTCTACCGATATAACCGAACAGAAACGGGCGGAGCAGGCCCTTGCCAGAGAATCTGAAATGAACCTTGCGTTGACCAACCTTGCTAGAGCTATCCTGACCCAATCGTCTGTGGATGACATCTCGTCTATGGTGCTGGAGTATGCCAGGACACTGACTGAAAGTCCCTCTGGTTTTGTGGGCTATATAGACCCCAGAACCGGCTTTCTAGTCGCGCCCACGCTGACGCGGGATATGTGGGATGTCTGCCGAGTGGAAGACAAGCAGTTCGTATTCGAGACGTTTAATGGACTGTGGGGCTGGGTCTTAAACGAACGTTGTTCCCTTTTGACCAATGCTCCTGCCAGCGACGTCAGAAGTGGGGGCGTACCGGCCGGACATCTAGCTATCCAGCGGTTTCTGGGTGCTCCTGCGCTCATCGGCGATGAGACGCTGGTGGGGATGATTGCGATGGCGAATGCTGAACGTGATTATGCGGAGCATGACATTGAACTGCTGGAGCGGCTGGCTTCGCTCTATGCCATCACGATTCAGCGCACCCAGGCGGAAGAAGAGTTGCGCACGTTCAAGGCACTGGCAGATAATTCGCCGGACGGGGTAGCGGTCGCCGATTTTGATGGGCAGATGGTCTATGCCAATGCTGCGTTGAAAACGATGCTTGGCTATGGCGAGCAGACGTTGGAGCATAAAATGAGCGATTTTCACGCGCCGGAAGCAGCAGAGCAGTTGCCACAGATTATGGATACGCTGACAACGCATGGTTGCTGGCAGGGGGTGGTGATGCACTGTCACCGCGATGGGCATACCATCCCGACGCAGGCTTCTGTCACCGTGATCTATGACCGGGCAGGCAAACCGCAAAAGCACACGGCTATTTTGCACGATATTACTCAGCAGCAAAAGCAACAGGAGATTATCCGCGCCGGTGCGCAACGGTTGCAGGCGATTATTGATAAAATCCCGGTTGGGGTGTGTATTACGGATGAATACTACCGCTTTGAATATGTGAATCCGGCCTACTGTGAGACCTATCACTATACGACGGAGGAGTTGATAGGGCAGCCCTTTACAACGGTTGTGCCGGCAGATTATCACGCGACGGCACGCCAGTTGCACGATGATTTCATGCGCGAGAAGGCGGAGATACGCGGCGAATGGCATGTGCTTACGAAGGAAGGCGATCCATTGACTATCCTGGCGGATGCGGCCGCTATCACTGGCGAGGATGGACAACCCAAGAAAGTGACGTTTGTCGTAGACATTACTGCACTCAAAGCCGCCGAGCAGGAGCAGCAACGGTTGCAACAGCAGGTTATTGAGGCGCAGCAGGCTGCCATCCGTGAACTTTCCACTCCGCTCATTCCACTTTCGAGCAAAGTGGTGCTCATGCCGCTGATTGGCAGCATAGATAGCGGGCGGGCGCAGATGGTGATGGAGGCGTTGCTGGAAGGTATCGCGGAACATCAGGCGGATGTGGCTATTCTCGATATTACCGGGGTGGCGGTGGTGGATACGCAGGTTGCCAATGCGCTGGTGCAGGCGGCGCAGGCGGTGCGCTTGCTGGGCGCAAACGTTATCCTGACGGGCATTGGCCCCACAATGGCGCAGACGCTGGTGCATCTGGGTGCCGACTTGAGCAGCATCAGCACCCGCGGCAGTTTGCAGTCCGCCGTGTTTGAAGCATTGCGGGAAAGCGCATCTGGTGAGTGGTGAATGGTGAGTGGTGATACCTTATTCGGGTCATGAGTTCAACGAACCGCAAAGACGCAAAGGGCGCAAAGTCCGGACATCCGGGCAAAGATTCGGGCCGTTTTTTTCATTCTTCATCCGAACCTGGTATGAGTGGTGAGTGGTGGGCTGCTTGCGCACGGCAAAAAACGCACGCAGCCGCGTTCCATATCTTTACAATCGGGTATATCGTTTGTAGCGACGTTGCGTGCAACGTCGCTACAAACGATATACCCCTACGTTCGCGCATATGGGACCGTAGCTGCCCCCCGATTACTGCGTGCGCACGATATACACGGGTTCTATCGTTACCTCGATCTTCTGCTCCTCACCCGTATCAATCGGCGTGATAGCGGCCCCATCTCGCGTATAGGCGGCCTGGAACTGCGCGGTAGGCACATCCACAATGTGCGTTTCACTCCCATCTACCCAGAGCACGTCTACCATCTCTGAACCCTTATCAAACCGATACGCAACCACCGTATCGCCATAGTCATCTGTCCTGGTGGGGCGATGTTGCCCGATCATTTCGATATACTGCTTGTAGGCGGTATAGGCAGGCCGCGGCGAGTTGTCGCCATTTAGCAGGCCGGAATAGTTCCAGCCCGACTTGTGCAAGGTATACCAGGAATAGGCGTCAACCCCGGTGAACAGCGCACGGGTCAACTGGCGTACCACGTGGTCGGCCTGCGCCTGCAAAAACTCATCCGGCAGTTCATTGTCCGGGATCGTTTCCGCGGTATACAGCAGCAAGGCGGCTTCTGTCAGGAACAGCGGCTTTTGCAAGCCATGGGTTGCCAGGGCCTGGCGAATGTAGGCAGCTTTGCCGATCGTGGATCCGCCCCAGGATTCCCAGGCATCGTTGTGCAGATCGGTGTCAATAGTTCTGCCGCCAAACCCCGGATAGGCATGATAGCCGACAATATCAAAACTGTTACCAGCTCCGGTTTCAAGAATGCCAGCCAGGAAGCGTTCTGGTTTGCCTGCCCCTGCCTGCGTTGTGTCCGGGTTGTCCAGCAGCAGACCTCCCAGGACGATGCGGGCCGACGGGTCTGCCTGTTTGATGGCTGGTGCCACGACCTTGAGCATTTCGCCATAATGTTTTCCGCCGTAGTAGGGATCATCCACATCGCCCCAGCAACCGAAATGTTCATGCAAAAATTCACTCAACAGGGAAGGGTCTACATCTGGCTCATTGCCAAGCTCCCAGTAGTGGACATTGTAGGGGGCTTTGCTATAGCGTGTGGCGAGGGCTTGCAGGAACTGCGCATACGCGTCGAAATGCTCACTGGCGACCGCGGCACACGGCGCACTTTCGCCCTCCTTGAGTGCCCAGGATGGATTGAGATGCACAATTGCAATGGGCGTCAATTGTGCGTCGTTGGCGGCCTGGATTTCTTGTTCAAACGTTTCCAACGCGGACCAGTCATATGCGCCGCCTTCTTGCGGCTGCACATCGCGCCAGTGGATAGACTTGAGGCGGATCCAGGAAGGATTCAGCTCTTTTGCCCGCTGCAAAAGGGACTGTTTTGCGATGCTGCCGGGGCTGGTTTCAAACCCATAGATGGTTTGCGGTTTGTTTTGCATCACCAGCGGCAGATAGAGCTTACTTACTCCCTGCGCAAGCTCAATCGTGTGGGTGGCTGAGATGTTGTCCCAGTTTTCTACGGTAACCGAGAAGGTTTTGGCACCGGTTGTTCGCCAGCTTTGCCGGACCGTGTCTACCAGCGCGGTGCGCTCATGCACGATAGGCGACTGGTCCGCGAACTGCCAGGTATAGACGGGCGGGTTGGCCTGGATATCGGGTGTTCCGTTTGCCTGCGAGCGTATGGTTGCGGTGAAGGTGTACGTAGCAAAGCTCTCGCCTTGCCGCGGGCCAGTGATAGCTACTTCTAGTTGCGGGGCTGGCTCTTGCAGCGTTATCTGGTGGGAAGCGGTGGTCTGCCCGACGCTGTTTTTCGCTGTGACGGTGATAGACTTCGTACCCGGTGTTTCCCAGGTGAATGCGCGGCTGACCTGCCGTGGTTGCTGCGGCACGGTTTGTGCTGGCTGGTCGCTGGCTTGCCAGATGTAGGTCAGGGGGGTGGTCACGTTATCCGGGCTGGTGGTGGCAGTAAAGCTATATTCCTGCCCGCTTGTGCCGGTTGCCGGGCCACGTACTTCTAGCTGCGTGGGGGGAGCGGCTACCGTGACGGTATACGTCTTGCTAACCTGCCCCAATCCATACAGCGAGACCTGCTGTGGGTCCATGTTGGTGGCGGTGACGGTGATCGTTTGGGTGCCAGGACGTGCCCATTGCAGCACAAGCGTATCGCTCAGCGATTGCTGGCGATGGATGATGCCCTGCGAGGGGTCGTTGACCAGCCAGGTATAGGTGACCGGTGTTGAGGCTTCGAGGGGGCCAACTGTGGTGGTGTAGGTTGCGGAGGTGTTCACGGCTACCACGGATGGGCCGCTGATGTCTATGCTGCTCATCGGCATCTGGATGGGGATGGTGCGGGTGGCTGTGGTGGTGCTGTCAACGTTGGAAGCGGTTACCGTCAACACACGTGTCCCCGTTGTTTCCCATTGCAGCGTGATACTGTCGCTCACTGGTCGGTTGGTGTGGATGATGGTGCGGGCTGGCCCATCTGTCTGCCAGGTGTAGGTCAATGGCGTGGTGGCATCGGATGGACGCACCGTGGCGGTGAAGGTGTAGGTGGTATTGAGCGCACCACTGGACGGGCCGATGATGGTGATACCGTCGGCGGCCGTGGCAAGACCAGCGTTGCGAGACAAAGCCGCTGCTTGCCCAGAACGTTGCGCTCCCTGGGCCTTTGGTGGATCTGCCCGATAGTGACCAGCGGAGGCAGGAGCGCGGGAGTTGGTCATTTCGTGAGCGGATGGCATATTTGCCACCACCGCCGGCACGGTTTGTTGCTGGAGTTTTGGTCTGGTGGCAGCTTGAGCTGCATAGACCAGCAGTATGGTGGCGAAAAGAACGCTCAGAATGCTTGAGAGTTTGAGAATAATACGATCAGCACGAGTTGCAAAGAGTTGCCTCGTTTTAGCCATAGTTGAGTTCTTCCCTTCTGAAACAGGTCACTACCTTTGCAGATTTTCGGACTTCAACCGCCAGGAACGCCAGGAACGCCAAGAGGTG
>CAYFVX010000166.1:0-7748 GCA_964346425.1 uncultured Chloroflexaceae bacterium
GCATGTTTTGCCTTGCGCAAGCAAAGCCCACCGCAGGTGACACCTGTTGAGGGCTGCGCCCCAGTGGGAAATATGCGTTAGCTTCATGCGTATGGGAGCGCGAGGGGACTGGCCCCTCGCAACCCGCATGTGTGGGTGTTGGGGACGGCTAAGCCGTCCCCAACACCCACACAATCCTGTGGTGGTACGCCGCCTGCGTCCATATTTGTGGCTGTTGCAAAGTCTTCTGTTGTTCAACAGAAGACTTTGCGACAGCCATGCCCCCCCGTGATTACTTATTGACAGAGACCCATGCTCATGCTACAATCGCTCACGTCCTTTATCCAGTGCATGCAGTTCTATCAGAATACTCTCTGGATAACCTGCTCTCATGCAGAGAAGGCAATGAGACACGTTGAGCTTATTCCTCTTCCCTTCTGGAATGATGCAGGAAGATGCAACCCTTAGTCCATACCGTCAGCTTTCCCGGAGTTTGTGCTTCGCCTGAACATGCCCATGCCCGGCATTGCGAGGCTATCGTTTTCTTTTGCCCGCTCTCCTATGGGGGGTCAGAGTGACAGCAAGCGAAAAGCAGATACTTCAGATGCAGGATATTCGTCGGGTGTTGGTGCGCATTTCTCACGAAATTGTCGAAAGAAATGGAGGAGTCCGCGATAGTATCCTGGTGGGCATCTATCGCCGTGGGGTGCCGCTGGCGCAGCGCATTGCGGCTACCCTGGCAGATGTTGAAGGCTACCAGGTGCCGGTTGGCTCCCTCGACATCACGTTCTACCGCGATGATCTTTCCTTGTGTGGTCCAGCTCCCCAGGTTCACAAAACACATATTCGTCAGGACATCAGCGGGCGTACCGTTATCCTGGTGGATGATGTGTTTTTGACCGGACGCACTGCTCGCGCTGCACTCGATGCACTGGCTGACCTGGGTCGCCCTGCATGCATTCAGTATGCGGTATTGATAGATGCCGGGCATCGTGAGTTGCCTATTCGGGCAGATTATATCGGCAAACATGTGCCCTCCTCGCGGGATGAACAGGTAGACGTTCGGTTGCAAGAAGTAGATGGTGGGGAAGACGAAGTGGTCATCAGTCAGAGGAGGGTATAAGCGTGCGTTATCTTATCAAGAATGGCAGCATTATTGATCCCGTGCAGCGGGTCATCAATCTGGGGCATGTGCTGGTTGAGGATGGGATTATCAAACAGGTTTTCGACCTGGCGGAGATGAGTCCGGATGTCGAGCCTGTTGATGATGATATTGAGGTCATCTACGCACAGGCATGTATTGTTGCGCCCGGCTTTACCGACTTGCAGACCCATCTCTGTCAGCCAGGATATGAGCACAACGAAACCATAGCCACAGGAACGCAGGCAGCCGCTCAGGGAGGGTTTACGACTGTTTGCGCACTACCTACCACCAACCCCACTTGCGATAGCCTGGCAGCGGTTGATTACATTCGGTACATGGCAGAACGAGAAGCATGGGTGCATGTAGATATTGTGGGCGCTGTGACGCTGGGGCGCGAGGGCAAACAATTAACTGATATGGCAACCCTGGCGAAAGCAGGCTGTATCGCGTTCAGCGATGATGACCGGACGGTGAAAGATGCTCCGCTTATGCGTCACGCAATGGAGTATGCGGCGATGCTTGGCGTTCCCATTATGAGCCACTGTAATGCTCGGAGTGCCGGGAGTATGTGGGCTATGCATGAAGGGGATGTGAGTTTTCGCCTGGGGGTAGCGGGTTTTCCTGCATCTGCTGAAGAAGCTCGCATTGCCAGCCATATTGCCCTGGCTGAACTGACGGAGTGCTATCTTCATTGTAGCCACGTGAGTACGGCTGGGGGAGTACGCTTGATCCGCCAGGCAAAAGAACGTGGTCTCCATGTCACAGCCGATGTGACGCCGCACCATCTTACGCTGACCGACCGCTGGGTATGTGGCGAACTGTCAATGTACGATAACCAATATGGAGCAAGCCGGGCAGCACAGCAAAAGAGCGATCAGCCGCGGGCAAACCCGACGCAAAAACTGGATACCGAAGAACTCAAGATGCCATTGCATGAAGTGCCAGATGCTCATTTGCGTTCTCCCTTGCGATTGGATCCGACGTTGTTGCCACCGTTTCATCCCAACACCCGCGTGCTTCCCCCTTTGCGCAGTCAGGAGCATGTGGAAGCCCTCATCCAGGGCCTGTGTGATGGAACGATTGATGCTATTGCAACAGACCATACGCCCCGTGCTATAATGGAAAAAGACCGGGTGTATGAAAAAGCTCCTGTGGGTATCAGCGGTCTGGAAACAGCTCTCCCACTGGCACTGGCTCTGGTGAATGCGGGCGCGTTGGATTTGATGGATGTGGTTGCCAGGTTCAATGAAGGGCCTGCACAAATCCTGGGGCGTGCGCCTTCAACGTTGCGTCCCGGCTCAAAGGCTGACATTGTCATTTTTGACCCTGAGCAAAGTTGGACCGTTGACACGGCACAACTGGCTTCCATGAGTAAAAATTCGCCCTTGCACGGGCAGCAACTGAAAGGGCAAGTCATGTTGACCATGGCGAATGGCAAAATCGTCTTTCGTCGTGATGAGTTTGGCAAACAAACCGCCGGACGCCCCAGAGCTTCGGTCCTGACCGGCATTTTGACAAATGGAGAGGAGGATGACCTATAAAACGCTTTGGTATTGGTATGAGTGTGTTCATTTTGCTCGTTGGAATTCTTGTTGGATGTAGCTCCAATCCCTCTGCTTCGCCCCCCCTTCCGCAATCTTCGCCAACCGCTCAGGCGGAAGCGCAAATGCAACAATCTTCGCCAACCGCTCAGGCAGAAATGCAAACGCAACAACCCGTCACATCTGAACCAACTCGTGATCGGGGAGGGACATTGCGCATTCTTTCCTGGCAGGCTCCAACTATTCTCAACCCACATCTGGCGCGGGGCAGCAAAGATTATCAGGCAAGTCGGATTGCGTATGAACCGCTTGCTTCCTACAACCGCGAGGGTGAACTGGTGCCGTTTCTGGCAGCAGAGATACCTTCGCTGGACAATGGTTTGCTCTCGACGGAAGGGTTGTCGGTTACCTGGAAACTCAAGCGCGATGTGCAATGGTCGGATGGTGAACCGTTTACCGCGCAGGATGTGCTCTTCACCTACCAGCTTGTGACCAACCTGGACAATGCAGCCACCAGCGGGGCCAACTATGAATCTGTGCGTGAAGTGGAAGTGCTAGATGATTACACTATCCTGATCCATTTCAAAGAACCCAACCCGGCCTGGTCCCTACCGTTTGTCGGCGCAAAGGGTATGATCCTGCCGCAGCATATTTTTGCACCGTATGAAACACTCCGTGAAGCTCCCGAAAACCTCACACCGGTGGGAACTGGCCCCTATCGCGTGGTAGATTTTGTACCCGGCGATACCGTCGTCTATGAACCCAATCCCCATTTTCGCGAGGAAGGCAAGCCCTTTTTCAGCCGCGTCGAAATGAAAGGGGGCGGGGATGCAACATCGGCAGCACGGGCCGTGCTGCAAACCGGCGACGCGGATTTTGCGGAAAATCTGCAAGTGGAGCCGCGTGTCCTGGAACAACTGCACGACCCGGCGGTAGGTGACATTTTGACGATTTCCAAGCCGCTTGTCGAACATTTGCTGCTCAACCATACTGACCCCAACCGCGAAACTAGTGAAGGGGAACGCTCCAGCATCCAATTTCCCCATCCCTTCTTCAGCGACAAACAGGTGCGGCAGGCATTTGCGCTGGCGATAGACCGCCAGACGATAGCAGAGCAACTGTACGGAGTAACCGGTGAAGCGACCAGTAATATCCTGGTTGAGCCAGTGACCTATCGTTCGCCCAATACCTCCTTTGCATACAATCCCGACAAAGCGGCCGCGTTGCTGGATGAAGCTGGCTGGGTGGATAGCGATGGTGATGGTATCCGCGATAAGGATGGTATCCCCATGCAAGTGCTTTTCCAGACATCCACTGGCTCGGTGCGCGAAAAGACGCAGGAAATTATCAAACAAAACCTGGAAGATATAGGGATAGCAGTCGAACTCAAGAGCATTGCACCATCGGTGTTTTTTGACAATGACCCGGCCAATCCGGAAACGTATTCGCATTTCTCTGCCGATTTGCAGATGTTTACCATCCCCTACGATAGCCCGGACCCGGGCGCGTATATGCAGGGCTGGATATGCGATGAAATTCCCGACAAGGCCAACGACTGGTCCGCGAACAATATTGAACGCTGGTGCAATCCGGCCTACGATGCGCTGTATGAGCAATCTACCCACGAGATGCAACCGGCGGTGCGGCGTGATTTGTTCATCCAGATGAACGATTTGTTGGTTGAAGACGTCGCGCTCATTCCACTGGTTCATCGCAAGCGGGTGGTTGGCGTAAGTACCGCACTTGCGGGCGTTGAGTTGACTCCCTGGGATGAAGGGGTATGGAACATCAAAGACTGGTCCCGTCAATAAGCGAGCACAGGCGGATGTTTTTGCGCACGCTTGCTTTTTGCAGTGACAGTTGTCTGCTGCCTGTCCACGGTCTACGGTCAATTGTCTACGGTCCTCTTCGAGGTCAATGATAGGTTCGTGTGCTGAAATATCTGTTGAACCGTATACTTATCTCACTCCCCACGCTGCTTGCCATCAGCGTGGTCATCTTTGGAGTGCTGGTGCTGGCTCCTGGCGATCCGATGGGGGAGTTTGCGCTTGACCCTTCGATAACCCCGGAGGTGCGGGCGCACATCCGGGAATCGCTGGGGCTTGACCAACCACTGCATATTCGCTACATCAAGTGGCTGCTGGCGTTTTTGCGCGGAGACATGGGATATTCGTTTACCAGTCATGCCCCGGTGAGCCTCTTACTTATGCAGCGTCTTGCCCCGACTCTCTGGATAGTCGGTTCTGGCTATCTGTTGAGCATCCTGTTTGCACTACCACTTGGAATCCTCTCGGCTCTCTCCCCCCACACCTTGTTTGACCGCACCGTGTCGCTCGTTGCATTGCTTGGTTTTTCGCTCCCGACCTTTATCACCGGCATGTTTGCCATCCTGGTCTTTAGTGTCAAACTCGACTGGTTTCCTTTTATCTACCAGACCACGTTGCAGGTTTCGGATTGGGATAGTCTGGTAGCCCAGCTCAAGCAATCGTTGCTGCCAGTGCTGGTGCTGGCCGTGTTCCAAACCGCGGCCCTGTTGCGGTTTGCCCGTTCTTCTCTGTTGGAGCAACTCTATCAGGATTATGTCAGAACCGCCCGCGCAAAAGGGCTCCGCGAATGGCTGATTGTGCAACGGCATGTCTTGCGCAATGCGTTGATCCCGGTCGTCACGCTGGTTGCGCTTGGCATTCCCGGTATCTTTACGGGGGCTATCGTCACCGAGCAACTCTTTCGGGTTCCTGGCATTGGGTCCCTTTTGATAAGTGCTATGCAGAGTAGCGATACGCCGGTGGTGATGGCGATCACGTTTATTTATGCTCTATTGATCGTGCTGTTTAATCTTCTCGCTGATATACTGTATGGAATTTTGGATCCAAGAGTCAGATACGCATAGGAGAGGCGGACGTGGCAGACGGGCGCAATCGAAAGCACGGAGCACCGACTTTGCCTTCTCGTTGCCGACTGCTTCGTTGCCCCCATTACCGATTTGGAAGCGATTGCGGCGTGATATGCTGTTTCAGTCGGCAGTCGTTGTGCTGCTGCTGGTTGTTATTGGCGTGGTGGTGGGTCCGCTGGTGTATTCCCCTTCGCCCACGCGCATAGATTTTGCGCAGGCGTTACTGCTACCTTCGCTGGCACACCCCTTAGGCACGAATGACATGGGGCAGGATATTCTGGCGCAAGTGTTGATGGGGGGGCGTATTTCGATTACCGTCGGGTTTTGTACCACCGCAGTGGCATTGCTCTTTGGAACGCTCATTGGCGCAGTCTCCGGGTTTGCCGGCGGGGTCATAGACATCCTCTTGATGCGCCTGACGGATCTCTTTCTTGCGTTGCCCCTGTTACCTCTGCTCTTGCTGATTATGCATCTTTTTCAGAAACCTGTCACCAGGGCCATGGGCAATGAGAACGGAACGTTTGCTTTGATTGTGCTGGTAATAGGTAGCCTGACCTGGATGGAGGTTGCCAGACTGGTGCGGGCCCATATTCTTTCTGTCCGCGAAATGGACTTTGTGATGGCAGCCCGTGTGCTGGGTGCTTCCCCGTTGCGGCTGGTGTGGTCGCATATTTTGCCCAATGTGCAGGCTTCGGTGATTGTAGCAGCCACGCTTGCGGTGAGCCGCGCAATTGTCACCGAATCGACATTGAGTTTTTTGGGGTTGGGGTTTCCGCCAGATACGCCTACCTGGGGCCGCATGCTCTATGAATCCAGAGATTTTCTGGATATTGCTCCCCACATGGCAATCTTTCCTGCACTGGCGATTGTGTTGACGGTGGTGAGTGTCAACTTTATTGGGGATGGATTGCAGCGTGTGCTCAATCCCAGAGCACGTTAAACTCTGTTGGTACATTTCGGGCAAAGCCTCACGCAAAGGCGCAAAGAGCGCAAAGGGTTTGGATAGGAAAGAGTTCGTTGGGGTAGCACCACGAAACATCGTGGACTGGATTTTACCGTGGGGTATGTTGTTTTTTCGACTTCGTCGAAAAAACAACATACCCCACCAGAATGGGGGTTGCGAGGGGACTTGTGTCCCCTCACGCTCCCCTGGGTCAACTGCGTTGAGAATACTCCACGGTATTCTGTGGTGCTACCTTCGTTGGTATCTGGATAGATAAATGGAGGAAAAGACGGCTATAATACAAAGTACGAAAGAATGGTGCTGATATTCGTTTGTACTTATACCTGATGGAAGTTCAAAACAGAGATGCAGAGAACCTGTGGTGAAAATCATTATCCAGATCTGGCATGAGGGGACAAGGACGGGTATGGTGCTTTACAAAAAAATACCCAATGCATGTGTGGCCTGCCTGCTGGGACTTTTTGTGGGGAGTGTGGTTGTGTTGCTCAGTGCTTGTGGAGGGGGTTCGCAATCGCAGCAACCTGCTGCCGAAGACGCGGAAATTCGGGTCGGTATCATTGCCCCGTTGCGGGGAGACTATGTGGAAAGTATTGGACAACCGCTGGTCAATGCGGCGGAACTGGCTGTCCGGCAGGTGAATGAAAATGGCGGCGTGCTGGTGCAAGGGAAACGGTATACGGTCAAACTCTCTGTTGGAGACAGCCACAATACCCCCCAGGTAGCCGTGCAGGTTGCCCGCAAATTGATAGCCCAGGAGCGGGTGGTTGCCTTGATCGGCATGCCATTTAGTCGCATTGCTATTCCCGTTTCGGCCGTGGCCGAAGCCGAGGGTGTCCCCATGATTAGCACGACCTCGACAAATCCAGCGACCACCGAAGGAAAAGCGTATGTGTTCCGCGCCACGTTTGTAGACCCCTTGCAGGCGAAAGCACTTGCGCGTTTTGCATTCTATGAGATGAGCTGGCAACGGGTTGCAATGCTCTACGATGTTGCCAGTGCCTACAACAAAGGGCTTGCCGAGAACTTTCAACAAGAATTTGAAGCTCTGGGTGGCAAGATCGTTGCGGCGGAAACATATACGACTGATGAACGTGACTGGAAACGCCAGTTGACAGCCATCAAGCAAAGTACGGCCGAGGTGCTCTTTTTGCCAAACTATGCGGCTGATGTGGTTGCCCAGGTGCAGCAGGCGCGGACCGTCGAAAAGATCCGCCGCTTCGCGAATGA
>CAYFVX010000167.1:0-7747 GCA_964346425.1 uncultured Chloroflexaceae bacterium
GCAAAGAACGCACGCTGCCGCGTGCCACAGCTTTGCCGTGGGGTTTATTGGTTTTGGTAGTACCACAGAATACCGTGGAGTATCCTCAACGGAGTTGAACCAGGGGGTTGTGAGGGGACGGCGTCCCCTCACAACCCCATTCTGGTGGGTTTTGTTGTTTTTTCGACGAAGTCGAAAAAACAACAAAACCCACGATACAATGCCGTCCACGATGTTTCGTGGTGCTACCTTTGGTTTTTCGACTTCGTCGAAAAACCAAAGGTAGCACCACGAGAATAGGGTGTGTGAGGGAACCTGGTTCCCTCACACACCCACAAGTGACACCCATTGATGGCTGCGCCCCAGTGGGAAATATGCGTGAGCTTCATGCGCGTGGGGATGTTTCGGCAAAGCCGAAACATCCCCACGCCAGATCATCCCTTGTCTTTCTTCCGTGAAATACCCATCGTCCAGAAAAGCAACGCCCCAAGAAGCGTGGTTGGCACCATAACAATCGCATGCAACAGGATACCATAACTAAATGCGGCTGCCTGATTGACCCCAAATAATGCCAGAGCTACCACACACCCATACTGAAAAATCCCGATCGTGCCCGGTGCCGATGGCAACGATATACCAATCTGCAACACAACCAGCACCAGCAACGCCGCAATCAGCGGAGCAGCCACTGACACGTGCAGCGCAAACAGCACAAGATAATTGTTGAGCACCGCCGTCCCCCAGATAATCATCGTCCAGATAATTAACCAGTTGCGGTCCTTGCGGCTTTGCAAAATCTCCAGGCTGGACAACCCGGCATTGAGCCGGTTTCTGGAGGAGTCTTGCAAATGAGCAGGTAGCCAGCGAAAAAACCATTCTGCCAGCGCAAGAAACCACTCACGCCGATGGATCAGCAGTATCACCCCCCCGATCATCACCAGCACCACCAGCAACAATGACAACACCGAATCGCTCATCCAGGCCGGCAACGGTATCAACAGCAACAGGCCAAAAAACAGTACCACGTAGGAAATCATATCCAAAAACTTCTCCAGCACCACCGTGCCAAGTACAAACACCCGACCGGGCCCCATCCCCCCGATAACATAGGCGCGGGTCACATCGCCCGCTCTCAGTGGAAACAGATTATTCAGCATTTGCCCGACCAGATGCATAGCAAGTATCTTGCGAAATGGCACTGCCTGCCCGGCCGTGCCAAGCAAAATATGCCAGCGGATACCCTTGCCCACATTGTTGAGAGCCACACTCATCAGTGCCAATCCGACATACCACACATCTGCCCGTCTGAGCGTCGTCCCCACATCCTGAAAATCCACATTGCGCAACGCAAGATAGAGCGCAATGCCACTCAGCAAGAACCCCAGTCCAACTCGAAATAGCGGGGAAGTGGTGATTTTTTGCAGACTTGATTTTTCCTGGTCCATGGTGATAAAGAACGAATCCTTTCGTATTTAAGGTATCATGGTCTCAATTAGGTGTTACCTGTTGAGTTACCACACATTTCAACATGTGTGTTTTAAAACTTTGGTATAATTAATACACGTTTTTCAGCACTGGACGACGGCGAATCCGGCCACACATGCCAACACCCCTCAACGGGGGTCACCTGCGGGATTGAGAGGGAACCTGGTTCCCTCTCAATCCCCACTCTCCAAAGCTGTGGCACGCGGTTGCGTGCGTTTTTTGCCGTGCATAAAAGCAGCACAAAAAACAGGTGACACCTGTTGAGTGCCAACATCCCGACTGTCGCGACCTCCAGGGGCGTGACAGGTTGTGGGGGATCACACAAGGATGGAGCATACTGGTGGGCATTGGCTACCATCCCCTCCAATCCCTGGATATCCGCAAGGCCCTATACGTTATATAGCGATCCACTCTGGTTGGCGCGAATACATTTGCATGATAGCCTTTTTTATGGCAAGATGTAGGCGATAGGTGTCACTCATGGTAGGTCCTTTCTTTTGGAAGGGATACTTTTTTTGTTTTCCATAGCCTACCATAGGTGGCACCTTTTTGCGATTCGTTCCCCTCATATGTTACACTATCTTTGCATTTTTAGACGTTATGTTGTTTCTGGGATACTCCTTGAGCATGGAGAGCATCCTGGAATACACAACTTGAATAATGGCACTCCTTGTGGTAAAAAACAGTAGTCCATGTATTGTTCGTTGCCACTATCCTTGCACTTTTTCTTGTTCTGTCAACCTGAAGATGATGAGAAACAACAAGAACTCACAGTGAAAGCATGATACCTCTTGGTGTTCCTGGCATTCTTGGCGGTTGAAGTCTGAAAATCTGCAAAGGTAGTGTCCAGGAAAAGATAAGGAAGGAGAGACTCTTATGCCATGTTTCGCCAGTGCCGTTTCCAGCCAGAATGACCATGGCTACGAAGCGGGCCGCTACGTTGCCAGCAACGCGCTCGCCGCATTCCAATCGGCACCGCCCTCGTTGCTGCTCACCTTTGTCAGCAACCAGTACAACGACCCCTCCGAGGTCGTGCGCGGCATACGCTCGATAAACAACACTATTCCCCTGATAGGGAGCAGCACCAGCGGCGTTCTTACGATGGCCTGGCTATTGCCCAAAGGCGTAGTCGTGCTGGCTCTGCGTTTTGACGACCCGCAGGTCAACGTCGCCTTTGCCCGCGGCTTCGCCAGCCAGCCAGCCACCGTGCTGGCACAGGCGATAGACCAGCTCCCCAGCACCACCGCAACCACATCGCAAAGCAGCGACCCGCAGACCATGCTGCTGCTGACCACCGGGCTACCGAGTGGCGAATCGCTGAATGGCGCGTTGCAAAACCGCCTCCCGCGCCTGCCCGCCACCTGCACCCCCATCGGCGCGGTAACCGGCACGGCCGGCAACCCCGGCAAAGATAGCCTGTTTGTCAATGACGAAGTGATTGCGGATGGGGTAGCAGTAACGCTTTTGCCAGCGAAAGCACTGGTTGGCAGTGGTGGCGGCGCAGGCACAGCGGCAACCCTGCTGGATGCAGCAGCAACGGCGGGGCAACCACTCAGCAGCGAGCAGCGCGACCCGCCGGCGGCCGCGCTCATGTTCGACAGTATCTCTGATGAGACAACCTCTGTCGAGGACGCAACGCGTGGTATCGAGCAAGTACGCGCCAGTATCAGCCCCATCGTGCCGCTGATAGGCATGTGGAGTGCAGCGGTTATAGCTCCAGAGGAACAAAAACAGCGTTCTCAGACCCATGCTTTGCAGGTCGCCACCCTACGCTAATGTCAACCAACAATACCAACCAGCGTTTGCCAGCCGCATTCTTTGCGCGGGACACCTTGCTGGTTGCGCGGGAGTTGCTTGGGGTGCGGCTGGTGCGTCTGCTCAATGGCGAGCGGATCAGCGGCATAATAGTCGAAACCGAAGCCTACATTGGCAGCGAGGATACCGCCTGCCACGCCAGCAAAGGACGCACCCCGCGCAATGAGGTTATGTTTGGCGCAGCAGGCCATGCGTATGTCTACTTCACGTATGGCTTGCACCACCTGATCAACGTGGTGACGGAGCGCGAGGGTATGCCAGCCGCCGTGCTGCTGCGTGCCCTCCAGCCCTACGAAGGAGCCGAAACTATGCGCAACCTGCGCACGGTGCGCGGCGTGGTGCGCAAGGAGCGCGACCTCACGGCTGGCCCGGCCCGCCTGACAGCGGCCCTCGCCATAGACAAAACCTTCAACGGAGCCAACCTGATGAGTGGCGACACCATCTGGCTTGAACCAGGCGAACCCTACGCGGACACGCAGATTGCACGTGGCCCACGCATTGGCATCGGCTATGCTACGGAGCAGGATCGCCTGGCCCCCTGGCGGTCCTGGCTCAGCAACAACCGCTTCGTGTCAAAATGACCGGGGACGGGTGACCTCACATGGGTAGAGATTTTCCGATGGCAAGAACCCCATCGAGAATCGTAGCCGCGGTTTGGAACCGCGGGATATGCCCATAGGTCCGTTTCTTTCGCGGCAAAACCCAGCCGGCTGCTGCACTGTAGATGCGTCACCTGTCGGAGGCTACAGCGGCTCCAAGCCGCTGCTCCAGTATCCCGAAACCGCTTTGCAAAGCGGTTGAAAAAAAGCTTCCACGGGGTTTGCCGGCGGCAAACCCCTCCGAGCAACCTGCCACCCACCACGCCTCACTCACCGCAACTCCTGCCAATCTGCCTCCAGCCACTCTTCGATAGACCGACGCATCGTTACCCGGCGGCGTTCGGCCTGCAAGCGTTGCACCTCATCTTCCAGTTGCAGAATACGTTGCCGCATGCGCAATAGCACCTCGATCGCCTCATGCTGCAACGCCAGGTCTTCCATCAGGCGGCGAACACGTCGCAACTCACACACATCCTGCATCGTATAGCCGGTTGCCGGCACGATAACCCCAAGCTCTGCATAAAGCTGAATGACCGAGACTGGTAAGCCGGTCTCCTGCGCCGTCTCCTCAATAGTGAGCAACCGATAGTTCATCCTCAAAACCTCCCAATTGTATGCGACCAGATTTCGGATACTGCCTTTTACCACCAATAAACACAGATGAACACAGATGAACACAGATTGCGTTGTTCTTCCTTCTGCATTTCTGTATTTTGTTTGTCTCTCATATTTCCCACATTCGAGAGACATATTCGTGTTATTCGTGGTTCCTTGCCTGATTATCCGAACCTGGTATCAGACCTGCTGCTTCTGCTTCAACGATTTCAGCGTCTCTACCTCATCATCACTCATAGAGTGTGGCAACACCAGTTTCACCCTGGCATACATGTCCCCCCGCTGCTCAGGCTTCTCCAGGTGCGGCATCCCCTTATTGCGCAGAC
This sequence comes from uncultured Chloroflexaceae bacterium, assembly GCA_964346425.1. Lineage (GTDB taxonomy): Bacteria > Chloroflexota > Chloroflexia > Chloroflexales > Chloroflexaceae > JAAUSY01. The sequence continues at coordinate 4,820 of CAYFVX010000167.1, forward strand.
GAAAGGTCTTCTCTGCCTGCGTGCGCGGCGGTATCTTGAGCATCACCGACCCATCAATCGTCGGCACACGTGCCTCGCCCCCGGCAGCCGCTGTATAGATATCGACCGGCACATCCGCGATAAGGTCATCCCCATCGCGCTCAAACACCGCATGCGGCTCGACTTCTATCACCAGATAGAGGTCGCCAGCCTGCCCACCGGCCACGCCGGGATGCCCCTGGTTTGCCAGCCGTATGCGCGAGCCGCTGCGCACCCCCGCTGGAATACGCGCCTCAATCCGCCGCTCACCGCGCTGGATCGTGCGTGTCGTGCCGTGAAACGCCTCTTCCAGCGTCACATGCACCAGCACTTCCGCATCCCGTCCTGCTCGCGGACGTTGCGCTTGCTGCCGTGCAGACCCGCCATATTGCCCGAATATCGAGCCGAAGAAATCAGAAAACGGATCTTCCTCACCAAACATGTCTTGCAAATCTTCCGGCGAAATATTTGTGTACGTATATTCGCCCGGACCGGCCTGCCAATCACCCCAATTGAAACCACCGGGCTGACCACCGCGTTGCTGCCACTGTTGGTAGTTCTGGCGCATCTGGTCATACTTGGCCCGCTTCTCCGGGTCACTCAACACCTGATAGGCTTCATTGACTTCTTTGAAACGCTCTTCCGCCTTGCTATCGCCGGGGTTGACGTCCGGGTGATACTGGCGTGCCAGCTTACGATAGGCTTGCTTGATAGCCTTGTCGTCGGCATCTGGCGATAAGCCAAGCGCGGCATAATAATCCTGGAACTCTGGCTGCATAGGCACTTCCCCCCTTTTGCAAATACATACTCATCAGAGATAGTGTAGCGCATACGTGTTAAAGTGGAGCTAACATGGTATTAGCAAAGGATTAGAAGCACACCGCCGCACCGCCGCACCTTTTACATATTCCCCAAGTGCAAGTATACTGATACCAGATACGTTTGAATAGTGAGAGAAACCGCCAGGACACCAAGAACGCCAAGATTCGGGCAAAGAGATGAGAAAACCTTGTTCTCTCTGTGTCTCCGTGTCTTCGTGGTGAAAGAAACTATTCATCCGAACGTGGTATGATATGAACAGAAGCTTTCCCGAAATCCATTGCGATGTCTCGCTACCCATTGGCCTACAAAAAACGTTGTGGTATTTGTGTCATTCGTGATTGCAGAAGACCTGGACCTGCCAGTAAGGAGAACACTCGATGCCTACCGATGCAGAAACCATAGCCACCCTTGAAACAAAAATTGCTACCCTCCAGGAAATGTGTGAGACCTTGCAGCACAAACTGGAACAACAACAGCAGGAAACCATCAACGTCCTGGAAGAAAGCTGGTGGCTGCATACCCTCTTTCAACGGGCTTCAACCGGCCTCATAACCGCCACATTGGATGGACACCTCACCCGCTACAACCCGGCCTTTCAACACATGATCGGCTACTCCAGGAGTGAAATGATCGGCTTGAGCTTTGACACCTTTACCCATCCAGACGATTTGCAAACGGAAATCCCGCTGGTACAAGAAATGCTAGCCGGCAACCAATCCACCGTGACGCTTGAAAAACGATTCATCCGCAAAAATGGGACAACCCTCTGGGTAAATGTCCAGCTTTCCGTTGGCTACGACAGCGAAAACAACCCGCAAGCCCTCATTGGCATTGTTGAAGACATCACCCAACAACGGCAAACGGTACAATCCCTCCACGATTCAGAAGAACAATACCGCACGATTATCGAACACATGCGCGATGGCGTTTTTCTCATTGCCAATGCCCGACTCATTTTTGCCAACCAATCCTTCGCCCATATGCTTGGCTACACGCAAGAAGAAATTGTGCAACTGGACTTTGCCGATGTCATAGCCCCCGAAGACCTGCCGATGGTGGCAGACCGCAATAAACGGCGAGCCGACGGTGAAGACGTGCCCGACCAGTACGAATTCTGTATGCTGCATCGGGATGGTCGTCGGGTAGTTGTCAACATTGTGGTCAACTCACTCTATTACAAGGGGAGAACTGTCATCATGGGCACCACGCGGGACATTACCCACCAGAAACAACTGGAACAGGAACGCATTCACTTGCAACAACAGGTGATAGATGCCCAGCAAACGGCCATACGGGAACTCTCTACCCCTCTCATACCACTCACCCACCACACCGTCTTGATGCCGCTGGTTGGCAGTATAGATAGCAACCGTGCCCAGATGATCATGGAAACCCTGCTCGAAGGCATAGCAACCCATCAAGCAGAGCAGGCTATCGTTGATATTACCGGCGTCTCGGTAGTAGATACTCAGGTTGCTCACGCTCTGGTCCAGGCCGCCAGCGCAGCTCAGTTGTTGGGCGCAAAAGTTCTCTTGACCGGTATTGGCCCCACAATGGCCCAGACCTTGATTCATCTGGGTGTTGATCTGGGCAGTTTCCAGACCCGCGGGAGTTTGCAGCGGGCAGTCATGGATACGCTCTCCCAAAACCTGCAAAACAATCGTAATTTTTAAACCTCTCATGTAAGGTATTCTGTGGTATGATCTAAAGTACTCTCAGCCATGGTTGCTGATGTATTCAGAGAATCGCCAGACATAACCTGTCTGGTCGGTTTATTGCACCTTCACTTTTTGGGCATGAGCACCCTCAATAGGTGTCACTTGCGGGTGTGTGCGGGAACCAGGTTCCCTCATGCTCCCCATTCTGGTGGGGTTTGTGGTTTTTTCGACTTCGTCGAAAAAACCACAAACCCCACGGCAAAGCTGTGGCACGCGGTTGCATGCGTTCTTTACCGTGCGCAAGCAGCACACAATACCGGTGAAACCTGTTGCGGCATGAGCACCCTCAAGGGGGTTCACCCCTCAATGGGTTTTACCTCACTGCAAGCTCCGCTTGCAAACGGGGAGGAAACGCACGACGGTGCGTGCC
>CAYFVX010000168.1:0-7737 GCA_964346425.1 uncultured Chloroflexaceae bacterium
AAGCCATACACCGGTGCGGTGTCTATCAGCGTGAGTCCCAGATCCAACGCAGCATGGATCGTCTGGATTGATTCCTGCTCATCCGTGCCGCCCCACATCCAGCCACCAATCGCCCATGTGCCGAGAGCAATCCGCGGAACCTGCATATCAGTCCCCGCGATGGTCGTATATTCCAGTGCGGTTGCCATACGTGCCTCCTCCTTGTCTTTGTCTTCCCGTTTGTTTGTGTTTGTCTACCACATGTGCCTTTGTCAGGGGGAAGAGACGTTGCAAGCAATGTCTCTCCCTTACCATGAGAGTTTTGCTACCAGCGGCAAGTTGGGCCAAACCGCTTGCTTGCCACAGAACATCACCTTTGCCACTGCTGCTCTGTCAACGGTCAATGGTCAATGGTCAACAATCAACCGCCGAACTCAGTTCAGTACCCGTGATACCATGTGTGGGTGAATGGTTGCGGAAACTGGTGCGATAGAGCGCATTGCAGCGGCTCATTACTCATCACTCATCACTCGTCACTGTATGAGTTGTTCGCTCAGTTTCCAGAGCTTCTGGCGGGCCGCGTCTTCGTATGCCTGTCCATTGGCCTGGGTTTGCTGCTGCTGGTCAAAATATGTACCAGTCGTCTCGGTCAAATCGGGCGAGGTGGCGAGATAGAAAACGGCATCTGCGCCCGACTGCGCACTGCCCCAGGCATTGCCAAAGGTATTACGTACCATTTTCGTGTCGAGCAGAGAACCCGGATGAAGCGCATTGACGGTAATCTGGTCATCTTTGAGCTTTTCGGCCAGGTCTATAGTAAACATAACCATCGCAAGTTTGCTCTGTGCATAGGCTTGCAATGCGTCGAAGTTGCGCTCCATCATCACATCATCGAAATCAATCGGTTGCTGCGCCGTTGAGCTAACATTGACGATACGCGATGGTGCAGCGTTGCGGAGGAGTGGCAACAGCAACTGGGTCAGCAAAAAAGGTGCCAGATGATTGACCGCAAAATGCAGTTCGTACCCATCCTTGCTCAGCATCCGCGGATCATCGCGCTTACCCAGCACGCCGGCATTGTTGATCAGCACATCCAGGCGGTCATGGTTTGCAACAACCTCCTTTGCGAGCTGGCGCACAAACTGCAACGATGACAGATCGGCGAGATAAAATTCGACATTCTTATTGTCCGTCGTTTCGCGCACCTCGCGCAAGGCGTTGCGCCCCCGTTCTTCGCTGCGTCCATGCAGCAGGACGGTGGCTCCCTTTTTTGCCAGCTCGATGGCCGTTAGTTTGCCAATACCATCAGTCGAGCCGGTGACCATTAGAACCTGTTCGGATAGTGGTTTCATTGTCTCTTTCCGTCTCCTCTCTCTCTGAAATTGCTTACATAACGGTCTCCACGGTCGTGCCAGCGTTCAGGCCATGCTTCAATTTCCTTCCAGCCGCGCAATTGAAAGGCCAGGATGAGCATTATCAGCCCGAAGACAATGGCATAGGCAGCTATCAGCCAGATAAGTGCAAGCATGCCGATAGTAGGCAGAATCATGAGCAGCACCCCAAACAGGATTGAGATAATCCCGCTGATAGCAAACATCCATTCGTTGGCAATCTCTTTGCGCAACTGGATAGCCGCGAGCAGCTTAAAGACACCACTGACCACTGCCCAGGCTGCAATAAGGTAAAAGAGAACGAGGGCGGTAATGGAGGGCCAGAAAAATGTGAGGATACCAGCCGCAATGCCAACCACTCCTTCCAGCAGCACCAACCACCAGCGGGTATTGGTGCGCTGACGCACGGCAACAATCGTGGTAAAAACGCCATCTACCAGGACATAGGCACCAAAGAGTGCTACCAGAATGGCGATGGTCATGCCCGGCCATGCAAAGGCAAGCACCCCAAAAAGAAGAGCTATCACTCCGCGTAGCGCAAGCAGCCACCAGTGACGTGAAAGCATCTGTCGCATGATTTTCCCCCCTTGTTGACTTCTGAAGATACGTTTCTTGCTTTTCCTATGCGCTTGCAAGAAATGTGCCAGTCCAACCAGTCTAAAAATTCTGCCGGGGAAACGCCCTTATGATACCACATTGCAGCGGTTGTGGTATCATGCACAACTATGAAACACCAACCAGTACGTATTGCGATGCTTGCGCGGGTAGTCTACCCGTTGCATGGGTTTGGCGGTATTGAACGCCATGTCTTTCATCTCGTGACGCATCTGGCACGGCTTGACGTGCAGGTCAAATTGTTTGTCCAGATACCGTCCCCTAGCCTGGCGGAAGCAGCGGAACATTCGCCCGCACACAAACAACTTGCCAATAGTGTTGTCGCGTATGAGTTTTTGCCGTATGATTACACATCGCCCTACCTGCCACCGAACGGCGTGATTGGACGGCAGATCAACTATCCCTGGTATAGCTGGCGGCTTGGGCTGGCGGCCGCCCGCGCGGTACGGCGCGGCGAAGGAGATATGGTGCATAGCCAGGGATTGTGTGCGGCTGGCTATGGGGCCATCCGTGTGCGTGATCCATTCCTGCAACACGTGCCATTCATCGCCAACCCGCACGGTATGGAGGAATATCGTACTCCCGACTGGCGCAAGCGGCTGGCATATATCCCGTTTCGCGCACTGTATGGCTATGGACATCGCTGTGCAGACCGTGTGATTGCAACCGATGCGTGTACCCGTGGCGATGTCCCCACCTATCTTGGCGTAGACCCGGCACGGGTCGTGGTTATCCCCAGCGCGATTGATGTGGATGAGTGTCTGGGATTGGTGCGTGATGATGTGCGCAGCAAGCTACGCCAGCGGTTTCGCCTGGACACGGCTGAGCCGGTCTTGCTGAGCGTCGGGCGGTTGGAGCACAATAAAGGGTATCATATTCTGATAGAGGCACTTGCCCATTTGCACAAGCATGGATTGCCCCCCGCCTGGCACTGGCTCCTGGTGGGAGAGGGAGCAGCCGCCACTGCGCTGCAACAGCAAGCACAGGCGGCTGGTATTGCAGCGCATGTCACGTTTGTTGGTCGCCTGCAGGATGATACAGAGCTTCACAGCCTGTATGAAGAGGTAGACCTGGTGGTACATCCAACGCTGTATGAAGGTTCTTCGCTGGTCACATTGGAAGGGATGATCCATCGGCGGCCGGTCGTTGCCAGTGCTGCAGGCGGAATTCCGGATAAGGTATTTGATGGGCGCAATGGCTATCTGGTACGTCCCGGCGACCGCGATGACCTGATAGCAAAATTGCACCTGGCACTCGATGCACGCAGCCGCTGGCCGGAATGGGGTGAGGAGAGCGTGCGCATTGTACGGCAGACGTTTGACTGGCCTGTGGTGGCCCAGCAGACGAAAAATTTGTACGAAGAAGTCAGGGTTTAGGGGTTGGGGTCTCAATGGGTGTCACTTGTGGGTGTGTGAGGGAACCAGGTTCCCTCACGCTCCTCATTCTGGTGGGGTTTATTGTTTTTTCGACTTCGTCGAAAAAACAATAAACCCCACTCCAAAGCTGTGGCACGCAGTTGCGTGTGTTCTTTACCGTGCGCAAGCAGCACACAAAACAGGTGACACCCATTGAGGGGTTGGGGCTGCGCCCCAATGGGAAATATACGTGAGCTTCATGCGCATGGGCGCCCACCACAGGTGAACCCCATTGAGGGTGCTTTGACTCGGGCCAGTTTTTGTCGTGTTTGTTGCGGCTTCGCCGCAACAAACACGACAGCAAGTGATACAAAAGGAGAAATGAGGAATGACCACACTGCAGGAACAAATTGAAACGGGCAAATTACAGATAACTTTTGCCAGAGATGGACACCTGGTTGTTTTTGAACATTGGGATTGTGATAAGTGTGATGGACGGGGCATTCTCGACACGGAAGAAGATTGTGATGAATGTGGCGGTACGGGCGAATGTGCGGAACGGGTGGGGGAAGACGACCCCCGCTGGCCGGAACTGGTGAAAATAGCCGAATCTATCAAAATGGAAACAGAAGATGAAGAAGAATGAACAGAACCAGCGTCGTCTCGTCGGGATTGGTGGCGGGGGGGGCATCAGCCAGATTTTGCTGGGCGCACACCCCCACTTTGCCCATCTCACCGCAATCGTCGGGGTAACCGATACCGGCCGCAGCACCGGCATTGCGCGTGCGCTGGCAAATATGCCAGCCCCCGGCGACCTGCGCAATACCCTGGCGCGGCTTGCCAGAGACCCCAACGACCTCTTCCCTACACTCATCCAGCATCGCTTCCACTCGGAAGCCGTGCCGTCGCTGGAAGGGATGGCGTTTGGCAACCTGCTGATTGCCGCATTGACCGAGGTAACCGGCGACTTTGCCCGCGCGGTGGAAATTGTTGCCGAACTTGTCGCGTGTCCACATCATGTATTGCCGGTCTCGGTCATGGACACGAATCTTTGCGCCGAACTGGAAGATGGGTGTATCATGCAGGATGAACTTGCGGTCCGTGGGTTGAACAAAGCTCCGATTCGCCGCCTGTTTTTAGCCAACCCGGATGCGGTCGCCTATCCACCCGTCATTCAGGCACTTGGGCAGGCAGACGTGATAGTGCTGGGGCCAGGAAGTTTCTTTACGTCGGTTATGGCAACCTTGCTATTTCAAGGAGTACGTGAGGCGTTGCAGCAAACAGCAGCAACTGTGGTGTTTATCTGTAACACAACCACGCAGCCCGGGCAAACAGATGGCTTTCGCGTCGTTGATCATGTTGAGCGACTGGTGGAACTGGTAGGACATGATGTGATTGATGTGGTGCTGGTTAATCGGAGTGAGGACGTTTCACCTGCCATGCTGGAGCAATATGCAGCAGATGGTGTGCATCTGTTGCAACCAGATGACGAAGAAATTGCCCGCATCGCCGCACTTGGCGTCCGTCCAGTTGTGCGTGATTATGCGCATGTCACGGAAGGGCGAAGAAAGCTCTGGAACAAGCAAGATACTATCCGGCATGAGCCGGCTCGCGTAGGCGAAACATTGTGGGAGGTGGTAACTGGTTATGACAGAGAATCTGCCTGAAGTAGACATAGCTCCACCGAAAACAACACCGACGGTTGAATTTGTGGTAGCGAGTGATGAAGAGTTGGAGAAACCCTATCGCGTCATCATCCAGAACGATGATGTTACGCCGATGGACTTTGTGGTCGTGATATTGCGGGTGTTTTTTGAACTGGACTTTGACCGGGCATATGAGGTGATGCTTGAGGCACATCACAACAACCATGCCTATGTCGCAACACTGCCTTTTGAAGAAGCACGCCAGCGCATCTATGCCGCGCATACCGCAGCCCGTGAAGCGCAATATCCGTTGACCTTCTACATGGAGCCAGAGGAATAAACAAGGAATACTCCATGACGTTGCCCAATCGTGTGCTGCTGATGTTGCTCGTGGTCATCAGTCTGGCATTGCTCCTGAATGCATGCCAAACAATAACGCCGGCCTATCCAGCAACGCAATCATCTGATGATACCCACACGTCTCCTGACACAGAGCAGAGGACACAACGCTCAGCACAACCAACGCTACCATCAGTGCCAATGGTAGCGTTTACCCCGATCAATACGCTCCCTGAACGCACATCTTCAGTACTTACCAGTACGTCAAGGTTGCCTCAGTATATCAGTCATACGCTTGTCCTATCCCCACTGGTATATCCGGCAAACACCGTGGTCGCCGGTATTGATGTGAGTGGCTTATCGCTGGTGCAGGCAACCGAGAAACTCCGCACCGAGCTTGCTGCTGTGAAAGAACCCATGGTCATCACCGTCGGCAAAAAAACATTGACGCTCACCGCAGAAACGCTGGGGTTGCGCGTGTTGATTGGGCAAATGCTGCTTGACGCCTATCGTCAGGTTGAACATCAGCCAGCAGCAGATCAACCCCCGCAGGGTATTGATATTCCCCTGAACATCTCGTTTGATGAACTGGAACTACGTCGCCAACTGGAACTCTTTGCTCGTCAGACGAAGGTCGCCCCATCGTTGCGGGTCATGACAGAAACCATCCCCATCTCAGGAAATTTTGTGCTGGACAAACCTTATTATGCGCCGGTCTTTGCGTATGTACCGGGCTACAAACTAGATGTTGCCTATGCGATAGACCGTGTCAAACGCCGCTTGCGCTCGCCTGAAGCATCCCATCAGCTCGTATTAACTTTACATAAACAAAATAATTCACAGGTTCCTCATCCTTCGCCAAAACAGGTCCGCCAGCAGGTGCAGCGGTTGATTCGCCAGTGGAACGAGGGCGTGATCGGTTTTACGTTGTACGACCTGCAGAGCGGCAAACAGATTGGCGTCAATGAACAGACGATATTTTCGGGTGCCAGCGTCATGAAAGCCGCGATTTTGCTGCATGCCTATGTAACGCTCCCCTACCTGACAGAGCAGCAGCAGCAGTGGATCGATCTCATGATCTGCGAGAGCAACAATATTGCAGCCAATAATGTGCTGGCTGCCTCAATGGGTGGCTTTAGCGAATACGATGCCTTTGCAGGCGCACGTCATATGTCTGGTATGCTACACATGCTTGGACTGGAGCATTCCTACCAGAGCGGTCCCTATACCATCACGCCGCCAGAAATGGCGGGCGCATCCTACAGCTTTCTCTATCCCATGCCGTTTGCAGACGATCCGCCCGCCGAGCCGATATTGTATGACATAGACCCGGTCGCGTGGGAAAACCCGGCGTATACTCCCTCTGCCGAAGATAACGTCACCAATGCTGACTATTTTCTGCGCACCACGCCGGCCGACATTAGCCAGATGTTTTTATTGATTGAGCAATGCAGCAATGGTGAAGGTGCCTTGCTTGATTATTTCGGCCAGACACTCTCGGCGGAACGTTGTACAGAAATCCTTGACGTTCTGGCGCAAAACGAGGATACTAAACGAATGCGGGCAGGCTTGCCTTCAAGCATTCGCGTCGAACACAAAAGTGGCTGGCTGGATGATATGCAAGCAGATGCGGGGATTGTGCGCACGCGAGGGGGGGATTTCGTATTGGCGATTTTTGTCTATCGTGACGTTTTCTATCTTGAGGACTCCGTTGCGCATCCGATAATTGCCGCACTTGCTCGTTTATCATATACCGCCTATAACCCGATCAAACTGTCTGGCGGCCTTTGAGGAGTCCATTCTGGCGTGTTTCTTGCTGTAATGCTGCAGGAAACACACCAGAACAGGGGAGAGTCTTGCCGGGCTTGTCCCTTGCGCATGAAATCGAGCGGTCTACCGCGAGGTTTGCCGAAAAGGAACATGTTGGATGAGTGGGGTATTGTGGCGCAACCAAAACACCCCACCCGCAAAAAGAGAAAGGAACAAGGTTTGACTGGCAAAGTAGACTATACCGAACAAGAATGGATGGCGATCGTTGCGGCTCTGCCAAACGCCACGGCCGCAGTGATGATGGCTGATGCTACCAGCGTGGCCGAAGTCAACAAAGAGGCCGCAGAAGTAAGCAGCGGCTTGAAGCAGGGCTATCCGGAAAATGAATTAATCAATGCCTGCCTGCACTGGCTGGAACAAGATTGGAATATGGCAGAGACCAGAGAAACAACGGTTGAAATGCTGGAAGTGGTCAAGCAAGCTGCCAGCATTATTGATGGCAAAGCACCGGCCGCCGAAGCACAGGGGTTCAAGCAATTCATCTTGAGTATGGCTGAAAAAACGGCTCATGCATTCGCAGAAAGAGCTGGCAAACCAGTCAGTGACCGCGAAGCAATGGTGCTGGACCAGTTGAAAGCTGCC
>CAYFVX010000169.1:0-7735 GCA_964346425.1 uncultured Chloroflexaceae bacterium
AAATGCACGTAAGAGCGTGCCAGCCCATTCTGGTGGGGTGTTTGCGTTTTTCGACGAAGTCGAAAAACGCAAACACCCCACGCCAAAGGGGAGTGTGCGGGAACCTGGTTCCCTCACGCACCCACAGGTGACACCCATTGAGACTGCCACCCCTCAAAGGGGTATATGTTGCGCCAGTTCTGTCCATATTACAAAGGGACAAACACCTACGGCAGGTGTTCGATGCTTGTCCACGGTCTCCGGTCCATCGTCTACCGTCCCCTTTTGACCTACCGTCTCCCTGCTTGATTGCTGCTTGACTGCTTGATTGCTGCTTTAACCGCTCTCATCGCTCTCATCGCTCTCACCGCTTTAATCGCTTTACCATCCAGCACATTGTCAATGCGGTTATGCCAATGGTGAGAAATGTGCTGAGCAGAATAGTGACCAGGATAGGCACCCATTCCTGGGCAATCAGGTCGAAATGACGCATCACACCCACCCCGGCCGGAACAAAGAGTAGCGACAAATGCGAAAGCATCGTCTGCGAGGTCTGCTGCAGCGTCTGGGGAAGTGCCCCGCGTACTTTTAACGTCACAAACAAGAGCAACATCCCCAGCACTGGCCCTGGAAATGGCAAATCGAATGCGCGGACAAGCACTTCACCCGCCAACTGGAAAACAAACAGGGTTGCCAAAGCCCCAATCATGCATCATCCTCAAACTCGTATAACGCCTGTATCACCCGTTCCTGCTCCGCGTCTCCCAGTTCATAAAAAAACGGCAAGCGGAGCAATCGTTCGCTGATATCCTCCGTAACCGGACAATCGCCGGGTTTCCCGCCAGCATGCCGACCCATATCAGATAAGTGCAGCGGGAGATAGTGAAACACACTCAAAATACCTCGTTGCTTCAAATGGGCAATCAATGCCTGCCGCTGTTGCAACGAACGCATCAGCATATAATACATATGGTATGCCTGCTCGCAGGCGGCTGGAACCTGTGGCAAGCGGATGCTGTGGAAATTGGCCCAGTCCTGCAACGCATGATCATAGGTATGCCATATCTGTTGTCTGCGGGACTGTATCTGTTCGTGTGCCTCAAGTTGGGCAAACAAAAAGGCTGCCAGGATATCCGAAGGCAAATAACTTGAGCCTATATCCACCCAGGTATACTTATCTACCTGCCCCCGGAAAAAGCGACTACGATTTGTGCCCTTCTCGCGAATAATCTCTGCTCGCTCAATATATTGCGGATCATTGATCAGCAGAGCACCGCCCTCGCCACAACTAAAATTTTTCGTCTCGTGAAAGCTCTGCGTTGCCAGACCACCAAAGGTTCCGAGATATTTGCCATCATACCGAGCGAACAAGCCGTGCGCATTATCTTCCACCACCGCTATCCCATGCTGGTTGGCAATAGCTTGTATCACGTCCATTGCGCAGCCGACGCCGGCATAATGCACGGGGATAATGGCGCGAGTACGTGGCGTAATCAGTCGTTCGAGCAACTGCTCATCCAGGTTGCACGTATCTGGGCGAACATCAATAAAAACCGGTTTCGCCCCTCGCAACACAAAAGCATTCACCGTGGAAACAAACGTAAACGATGGAACAATTACCTCATCGTCGGGACCAATATCCAGCAGCAAAGCGGTCATCTCAAGCGCATGCGTGCAGGAAGTCGTGAGCAGCACTTTTGGCACGCCGAGCGTCTCTTGCAGCAAGTTTTGGCATTGGTGCGTAAAGTGTCCGTCGCCAGAAGCGTGGCCGGTTTGAATGGCCTGGGAAATATAACTCAGCTCATTCCCAACGAGTGCGGGTTTATTAAAAGGAATCTGGAAATCAGACATGGGTCATTCCTGAAGAATATGGTCAGTACATCGGGAATAGGGAATGATGGATAGGAAACAGCGGATAATAAACGATGGGGAAGAGATGGTGGATAGCTCCCCGTGCTCACTATCTGGCTATCCTCTTACCTGCTCTCCATTGCTGTGCTCAAGCCTGGCAATGAGTCCAGAACTTCAGACGTATACGTCTTATGCTCTGCTAAAGAAGGCACAATTGTAGACGTCGGGAGAATACGAGAGCCAGGACATCTCATCATGTGTGAAACCCCACGTAAACAAGAAACATGACGCCCGTTATCTTACCAGAGGTAGAGAAAGGCGTCAAACGAACATCCCTTATCACAAAGGCATAGGGGCAGTTCAGTGACAAACCAAAGGGAGGAATGGGAATCTCCCATTCCTCCCTTTGGTTTGTCATACGTTCCCAAAAATATATAGCTTACGCGACCAGTTCACCTTCCGCTTCTGCAATAATTTCGACTGGAATAGTCTGCACCTCTGGCTGTTCGATGCGTGGTGCCTGGCGTGCAGCGCGGCGCAACCGTGCTTCCATAACTGCCAGTACCTCATCCGTCGGAGCGGAAACTGCTGCTGCTGCATTGGCAAAGCTCATGCGCGTTGTTGGATCAATATTGTGCCTGCGGAATGCGTTCGCTGCTTCTGGAACCTTGTCGAGAAAAGTATCTACGGTATATTGTTCAAGTATGTGTGTCCTCATGACGACCCTCCTAAAGTATACAACACTGTTTTCATCACTCAGAAGATGAAAGATATTCATTGCTATTTCATCATCTTTGCGAGTGTGCAACTGCTACGTTGCAATTGCAACTATACATATAATAGCACTCTGACTGGACAAAATCAACAAATATGGAGGGTATTTGTTTGTGCAAAATATACAAACATGCCCGTGTGGTCGTCACTTCTCTGTGAAGTGAAACACGCGCTGTGCGTTTGTCCACACGGCATGGGCTACTTCTTCTATGGCTACCTCGCGTAGGGAAGCAATGCGCTCGGCAACCAGGCGCACGCGGGACGGTTCGTTGCGCTTGCCGCGGTAGGGATGGGGGCTGAGATAGGGGCTGTCGGTCTCGACTAGCAGATGGTCCAGCGGCACCTGTTGCGCGGCCGCGTGCAGGTCACGGGCTTTGGGAAAGGTGACTGGCCCTGAAAAGGAGAGCAAAAAACCAACATCGAGACACGCCTGTGCAACTTCCCAATTGCCAGAGAAAGAGTGCATGATGCCGGGCTGTCCCCGTGCATGCTCTTGCAGGATGCGCACAGTGTCCGCCCATGCCTCACGCGTGTGGATAACGACCGGCAACCCGCGCTGGCGAGCAAATTGCAACTGCTCAATAAAGAAGCGTGCCTGCATATCTCGTGGCGCATAGTCGCGGTAGTAGTCCAATCCAATCTCGCCAATCGCCACCACGCGTGGATGCTCAGCCAATTCTTGCACCTGTTGCAGCCAGTCGGATGGAGCCTCATGCGCGTGGTTGGGCTGGATGCCGACGACCGCGTAGATGTGCGGGGATTGCTCCGCCAGGGCTATCGCTGCTCGGCTGGAAGGCAAGTCGTAGCCTATCTCGACAATGCGCTCGACCCCTTCCGCGATAGCATTGTTTATCACCGTCTCGCGGTCTTCATCAAAATGCGCACAATGGACATGCGCGTGCGTATCAATGTAGCGAGTTGAAACTGTCATACAAATGTTTTCCTTTCTCATAGGGTGGAACTACGCATTATACGATTGACTCGTGCAGGCAAAGGAGATTGCCCCTTTTGCCTGCACTCCGTTAATTTTTACGAGGGTTCACGGTATTCGTGCCTTTTTTTCTTCCACTTCATACACATACACCGTTGTCTCATCAAAGTCAAATTTCTCCACCAGACTGCCGTGCGTCTCAAGCCATGCCTGTGTCGTCTGCTGGTGGTAGACAAAATCTTGATCGTAAATCGTCATCGTCCACCAGATGCGCTCATAACGGGGAGCAAATTTCTCGATAGACTGAATATGGTCGGGCGTGTGCCAGTCGATGAAGTCTGCCCGCTTTTGCCAGAATGTTTCGGTGTAGACGGGGCCGGGCACCAGGTAGAGATGTGCCAGCTCAGGATGCGTGAGCACCATTGTATCAAACATGTGCCAGTAATTGTAAGCAATCGCATCGCCTGGTTGCTGCTGCGCCACCAGCCAGTTTGAGAGGCGAATACGGTCATTCTGTTGCGGCTGGTTGGGATAAACGATACTCAGATTGACCAGCATGCTGCCCACAAACAGGACCGCAAGCACCTGCACGCGTCGCTGCTGCCAGAAACGTACTGCCAGCCACGCGATCATGAGATACAATGGCGGCATAATGCCGATAAAATAGCGGTTTAGCAACACCGGCTGGATGGTCAGTGCAATCACTGTGGCGACGACAATGGGCGTCCAGATCAGGCTATGCAGCAACACCCAGACGCCACGCTCGTCTGGCTTGCGGCTGGCCTGGTAGCCACTGGCAACCAGTGTTAGCAGCACCACGATAATAGCAAGCGTCATCGTTATTATCCCTGCCAGGTTGTCGCTTACGACAGCGATGCCTGTCCGCTCCCGCACATTCAGGACCATTGTTGCCCCATTGCTCCAGGCAACCAGGGCTGGCAACCAGTCAAACGGGGTATTCGCCGCAAACCAGTTGCTTATCGGCATATCAACATTGCGCAGCATCTGCGGCACGAATGGCAGAAATAACACCACCCCCATCAGTTGCGCAGCAATCAATCCCACCCAGCGGCGGAACAGCAGAGTCTTGAAGAATGCAGGGTAGGGGGTTGGCACCGCCAGACCCCTACCTGGGAGCGAGATTATCCTGCGCGGACCTTTGTGGCTTTGCGGCTTTGCGTGAGGCTCTGCCCGGAGTGTCCCAACGGCGTCCTTGATGGGAGCGGGGCCAGGGGAGAGGGTGAGCAGACCATCCCTACCCATCAACCTGGGAAAAAGCGTCATAAGCAGTACCCAGGCGTCAAACGCCAGAATGGAGAATGGTACGTACACATGCGTATAAAAACTTGCGGCTACGACCAGACCGAAAGCCAGCCAGCGATGCCAACCGCCATACTTCCAGGCAGCGATGAAGAGCCACATCGCAGCCAGCAATAGCAACAGCATCAACGGGTAGCCGCGTATCTGCTGGCTCTGCGCGATATGTGCGGGAGAGATAGCCAGCAAGCCAGCCGCACCCAGCGCAACCGGCTTGCTAATCAACCTGGCACCAACCACATAGAGTAATGGGATCCCCAGCGTGCCAAGCAAGACAGAAAGCAAGCGCATGGCAGGGAGGCTCTCGCCAACCAGCATACGCCAGAAATGAATAAGCACATAGTAAAGCGGCAGATTGGTACTATAATCGGAGAGCGAGAAAAGAATATCTGCCAGTGAACGGCGGGCGACCAGCGTGGTGATAATCTCATCATCTCGATAATCATGGAAATCGAGTGCATACAGACGCAAAATCAGAGCCAGCAAGGTGAAAGCAGCAAGTATAATAGGGAGAGACACGTTGAACGATCGTAGCCGGGTATTCTTGAGACCAGAAGCATTGGAGGTGTAGTTGTCCATGATGTTTGAAGTAGCTCCCCTTGATACCTATGCAGAACGTATAACCATCGGGCTGGCATATCTTGGCGGATTATTGATGTTGCCGGTGCTTTTCGCCTATCTCAGCAATATGCGCTGGTATGGGTTGTATATTCCCGCAACCTTTGCGCTTTTGTTAGCAATCTTTATGACTTTGACCTACGCGGCCCAGCCATCTGAATACCGCATAGAAGATGATACCTTCATTGTCAAGCGACGCTGGTTGCGTGCGTTGAAGATACCAGTCAGCGATATCATGGGAGCCTCGCCAGCCACGCCGCTGGCGAATGTGCCACGAGCTGGGTTTCGTTTTATGTTTAATCCAGGCGTATTCGGGTATCAGGGACCCTTTCATCTTGACCCCTATGGACAAGTTTTTTTTATGGCGACCAATCGCGAGCGACTGGTTGCGCTGGCACGGATTTCCGGTCCCCCACTTATCATTAGCCCGTCGCGACCACGTGGGTTTATAGATGCGCTGACGGAGAAGTTGCTTGAGACGGGCAGAACGTCTACTTCCTGAGCAACTGTTTTGAGGAGTGGGAAGGGCCTCTCGCAAAGGCGCAAAGCCGCAAAGCCGCAAAGGGACGGACAGAATTGGTTTCCCAGGAATAGGACAAAAATTGGTTGCATAGCTCCTTTTTGCTTTCCTGCGAATGTGAACAGTTACCTCTGTGAGCATTATATGACGTGGTATCATCTTGCATTGCTTTCTGTTATGGGTACAAACGGCTTGCCAAACTCCCCCACATACGCCGCTTCCGGCCGCACCAGCCGACGGTTGGTCAACTGTTCGCGGATGTGCGCAATCCAGCCGGGTGTGCGGGCGCAGGCAAAGACGGGGGTAAAGCAATCTACCGGGAAGCCAAACTGATGCAGCAGCGGCGCACTGAAGAACTCCACATTGGGGTAGAGACGCCGTTGCTGGTAGTAGGGATGGGTGCTGACAACCTCGGCTACCCGTTCGGCTACGGCGTGCATGGTGCCATCCGCACCGGGCCGCGCTGCCATCGCCTGCGATTGCTGCCGCATATGACGCATGCGCGGGTCTTCTACCGCAAATACGCGATGGCCCACGCCCATCAAACGTTCTTTGCGAGCGACCATTCCATCAATGTGTTCGGTTGCCCGTTCCGGCGTGCCAATTGCCAGGAAGGTGCGCATGGCATATTCGTTCGCGCCGCCATGCGCCAGCCCCTTGAGCGTTGCTATGGCAGCGGTGAGTGCCGACACCAGATCATTTTGTGTGCTGGCAATGACGCAGGCGACAAACGTGGAGATATTCAGGCCATTTTCTGCCAGAATGACCATATAGGCATCCAGCGCACGCACCGCCACCTCATCCGGCGGCGTGCCATTCAGCATCAGCAGAAAGTTGAATGCCTGGCCCTGTTGCGGGTCCGGTGCCACCGGTTCCTGCCCATTGCGCAGACGTATCCAGGTTGCCAGGATTGCGGGGAGTTTGGCCGTCAGGCGTATGCCCTCTTCGAGCAGATTGTCATGCTTCATCACCGACGGCTGTGCAAGTGACGCCAGCGCAGAAACTGCGGTGCGCAGCCCGTCCATGCCGTGCATGTTTTTGGGCAGCGAACGCAGCAGTGCGATTTCGTCAGTGGTCAGGGTACGTTCCGCAGCGAGGCGTGCGTGCAGGCTGGCGAGTTGCGCGGCGGTCGGCAATTCTTCATGCCAGAGCAGATAGACGACTTCTTCCCAACTTGCCTGGGTAACCAGGTCGTGCAGGTCATAGCCGCAATAGCTCAGCCGCCCCGCTTCACCATCTACTTCGCTCAAGCGGGTGTGCCCCAGGATTGTGCCGTCAATTTCCAGACCGAGGTTTGTCATAGGATATGTCCTTATAATTGTGAGAAACTACCAATAACACGAATGAACACGAATCACTACCTTTGCAGATTTCCAAACTTGAACTTCCAGGAACACCAGGAACACCAGGTTTTTCAGGTATCTTTCTCGTGTTTTTGTTCTTTTTCAATAGGGGCATCATCTCCGTCCACCGGTGCATCATCCTCTCCCCTGGGCGCATTATCTGCCGTCGTCGCAACATCTTCCTCCTGTGCATACACCTCACGCACTTCAGCCATCGTCTCGACGTGCTCCAGGGCTTCCTGTATCTTTTCCAGTAGCGTCTCATCTGTAATGGTTTCAATCTCGGTCATCAAGGACAACCCTGCTGAACCAAACCGTACCTTCAATATCCCACGTATCATCCCTAATTGTAACCCTCGTTGTAACCCTCGTTGTAACCCTTCCTGTATGCCTTCCTCGCGG
>CAYFVX010000170.1:0-7703 GCA_964346425.1 uncultured Chloroflexaceae bacterium
CCTTTCTGTCTTCTTCCCTGGCTTCGTATATTACAGGGCAGGTGCTGGCGGTGGATGGTGGCTGGACGATGGCGTAGCTCGTCGAAGTGGATAGTGGGTGGTGGGTAGTGGGTAGTCTGTTTGTAGGGCCTCTCGCAAAGGCGCAAAGACGCAAAAGGCCGGATTTCTGAACAATTACCCTGATTTTGCCTCTTGACCTTCTTATAATTTCGTAGTACACTATATGCACGATGATGCATATAGTGTTAAAAGATATTACTGCTATCCATTCTTCCCTTGCAGACCCGTTGCGGGTGCGGATTGTACGGCTGTTGTTTGAGCGCGAACTGTGTGTTTGCGAGGTTGAACGGGTGTTGCAAGAGCCGCAATATAAAGTGTCGCGCCATCTAGGTATTTTGAAGCGGGCTGGCGTGGTGCATGATTGGCGTGAGGGGACGTGGATTCATTACGAGATTCATCCGCGGCTATCACTCCAATGGCGCGATGCGCTGGCTACGCTGTGTCGGGTGTGGGATGAGAGCGCAGAGATCCAGGCCGATGTTGCGCGGTTGAAGCAGCTTGCGACGCGTGAGCCAGGCGGGCCGGTAGTGTGTGGGGTGTGATACCAGATTTGGATAATCAGGCAGGAACCACGAATAACACGAATATGTCTCTCTGAGGGGATGTTGGTGTAGTAGCAACGTCTCTTTTTTCGGTTTTAATATGTGGATATGCGCATAGATGTGTTTTTGTAGGGGTGGAGAAGGAAGCATGCAGGTTGTCAAAAATCTTTCCTGGCTTGACCGTTTTTTGCCGTTGTGGATCTTTCTGGCAATGGCTCTGGGTGTGGGCCTGGGTCATTTCTCCCCGGCGATTGGTCCAATGTTGGAGCGCGTCAAGGTGGCGGATGTTTCGTTGCCTATCGCTATCGGGCTGTTGTGGATGATGTATCCGGTGCTGGCGAAGGTGCGTTATGAGTCGCTGGGGACGTTTTCGGCGCATGGCAAGATGTTTGGCATGTCGCTGCTGTTCAACTGGGTGCTGGGTCCCATTGTCATGTTTGTGCTGGCGTGGGTGTTGCTGGCGGATATGCCAGAATACCGCACGGGGCTTATTCTGGTTGGGCTGGCCCGCTGTATCGCTATGGTGCTCATCTGGAATATGCTGGCTGGTGGCAGCAATGAAACGGCCGCTCTGCTAGTTGCGCTCAATTCGGTCTTTCAGATTGTGATGTACTCGTTGCTGGGCTATCTCTTCCTTGCTGTGGTGCCACGCTGGTTGGGTGCGGAGGGGATGGTGGTGCAGATTTCTATGTGGCAGATTGCGAAGAGTGTGCTGATTTTTCTGGGTATTCCGCTGGTGGCCGGCTTTTTGACGCGTGTGCTGCTCGTTCGCCAGTATGGGCTTGAGTGGTATGATACGGTCTTTATGCCGCGGCTTGGCCCTACTGCGCTCATCGGGTTGCTGTATACGATTGTGCTGATGTTTTCGATGCAGGGTGAGAAGATTGTGCAGTTGCCGATGGATGTGTTGCGTATTGCGGTACCGTTGCTGCTCTATTTTGCGATAATGTGGGGGCTGGCGTTTGTGGTGAGCAAGGCATTGGGTTTTTCGTATCAGCATACTACGTCGCTGGCTTTTACGGCGGCAGGCAATAACTTTGAGCTGGCGATAGCGGTCGCGGTTGGTATCTTTGGTATTGGTTCTGGTGAAGCATTGGCGGCGGTGGTGGGGCCACTCATTGAGGTGCCGGCCCTTATCGGGCTGGTGTATGTTTCGCTGTGGGCGAAGCGTCGTTTCTTTGCGCATGAGGTATGAGGAGGAAATGATGTTTCCAACGTGTGTGTTGCCTGCGACACAGCCAGAGTCGCGGGTGGAAAGGTCATAGGTTTTGGAAAGGAAGGATATGAAGATGAATTCTTCGCATCAAGGTGATTATCCAGTTGAAAGCCAGGGAGCAGAGAGACAGTCTGGTATGTCGCCGTCGTTGCTGCGCTCTGTTGCGATAGGGATTGGGGTGTTGCTAGTCTGGTGGCTGGTCTATAGTCAGCTTGAAGCAGCATCTCTCTGGCTCACGACGGGGGTGCTCGGACTTTCAATGGAGACCCATCTGGGTTCCGCGGTGCAGTTCTTTCTCTACGATACGCCCAAGGTGTTGCTTTTGCTTGCGCTGGTGGTGTTTGTAGTTGGGGTTATTCGGTCGTTTTTTACCCCGGCTCGCACGCGGCGTGTTTTGGCTGGCAAACGAGAATCGGTGGGCAATGTATTGGCATCGTTGCTTGGTGTTTTGACGCCGTTTTGTTCGTGCTCTGCTGTGCCATTGTTTATGGGGTTCGTGACAGCGGGTATCCCGCTGGGGGTGACGTTCTCCTTTTTGATTGCTGCACCGATGGTAAATGAGGTTGCGCTGGTGTTGTTGTATGGGCTTTTTGGCTGGCGGATTGCGTTACTGTATATGGGTACTGGTCTCCTGCTGGCGATGGTGGCTGGCTGGATTATAGGCCGCTTTCGTATGGAAGCGCATGTGGAGGATTGGGTCTATCAGGTGCAGGCGACTGCTGGAGGTGACGTTGAGGAGTATCAGCATTGGGATGAGCGTCTGGCGGCCGGGCGTGAAGCGGTGCGCGATATTGTCGGCAAGGTCTGGCCCTTTGTGGTGCTGGGAATTGCGATAGGCGCAGGTATTCACGGCTATGTACCAGAAGATTTTATGGCTTCGCTGATGGGCGAGGAAGTCTGGTGGTCGGTGCCGCTGGCGGTGGTGTTGGGTATTCCGATGTATACGAATGCGGCGGGTATCATTCCAATTGTCGAGGCGTTGCTGGGCAAGGGGGCTGCACTGGGGACAGCACTGGCGTTTATGATGGCGGTGATTGCGCTGTCGTTGCCGGAGGCGATTATTTTGCGCAAGGTGCTCAAGCCACGTTTGATCGGGACGTTCTTCGGTGTGGTGGGGTGTGGTATTTTGCTGGTTGGATATGTGTTCAATCTGGTTATTTGATGGAAAGAAAGGAAGCAATATGAAAACGATAACGGTATATGGTCCTGGTTGTGCAAAGTGCAAGCAGGCAGAGCAGGTGGTCAGTAAGGTTGTTGCGGAGGTTGATGGGGTAACGATGGAGAAGGTGACGGACTATCAAGCGATGGTGCAGGCGGGGGTGATGGCGACGCCAGCAGTGGCGGTGGATGGCGTGATAAAGCTGACGGGTCGTGTGCCAAAGGCAAGCGAGGTAAAGCAGTGGGTTGCTGAGTGATGCGAAGTTTGGATGATCAGGCAAGAACCACGAATAACACGAATGTGTCTCTCTCATGCAGAAGCAGGAGGAGGAGTTTATAATGGGAATGTCTTCAGGCGAATATCCCCAACATTTGCTGGCATTGTTGGCGGAGCGTGGTGGGTGGCATCTGGTCGGGTTGCTGGCGTGGAGTGATTATCGTCTTGCTGATTTGCAGGAGCAGACTGGTTTGTCTGCTGATATTTTGCAGGAGTATCTGGCTGTGTTGCGCGAGCAGGGGGTGCTCAGTGAGCGTCAGAGTGACGCGCGGCCGGATGAGATGTTTTATCGTTTGCATCTGGAGGCGATGCGGGATGCGTTTGCTGCGGTGGGTGCGGCTATTCATCCGGTTGTTGGTGGGGTGGAGGATGTTGATGCAGCAGGATTGGCGAAAAGGAAGCCACGCGTGTTGTTTCTGTGTACCGCGAATAGTGCGCGGTCGCAGATGGCGGAAGGGTTGATGCGGCATTTTAGCAAGGGGAATGTCGAGGTTTTTAGTGCCGGTGCGCGGCCTGCGCAGGTGCATCCGTTGGCAATCAAAACAATGGCCGATGCGGGGATTGATATCAGTCAGCAGTATTCCAAGCATGTGGATGATCTGGCTGACCAGCAGTTTGATTATGTGATTACCGTCTGTGACCATCAGCGGGAAGCGTGCCCGGTCTTTCCTGGTGATCCAGACCGTATTCACTGGAGTTTGCCTGACCCGGCGAGTGCAGAACAGGATGATGAGCGAGAACGTGCTTTCAAGTCCACTGCCAATCATCTGCGCAATCTGATACGTCATTTTCTTATTCTTCTGGAAAGAAAGGAGATGTTCTCTTGAAACGAAGGGTCCTGGTACTTTGTACGGCAAATTCGGCGCGGTCGCAGATGTCGGAAGGGTTGCTGCGCGAGATGGCGGGTGAGCATATTGAGGTGGCGAGTGCGGGGACGCATCCTTCGGTGGTCAACCCGCTGGCGGTTGCTGCGATGCAGGAGCGGGGGATAGATATTCGTCATCATCGCTCGAAGCATCTCAGTGAGTTGCTTGAGCAGCCGTGGGATGTGGTGATTACGGTGTGTGATAATGCGGCGGAGAATTGCCCGATTTTTCCTGGCAAAGTGGAGCGTATTCATTGGAGTTTTCCCGACCCGGCGGCGGTGGAGGGGACGGAGGAAGAGAAGTTGCAGGCGTTTCGCGAGGTACGTGATGCGATTGAAGCGCGGTTTCGGGAGTGGGTAATACCAGTGATGCGTGATGCGTGATGCGTGATGCGCGACTGCAATGCGCCTTATCGTACCAGTTTTCTTATTCTGGTGGGGAGTGTGAGGGAATCTGGTTCCCTCACGCAACCACATGTGATACTTGTTGAACCCTGTTCTCCTCTTTGCATCTCTGCGCCTCTGCGTCTCTGCGTTTAAAAAGCGAGTGTTCACAAGTTTCTCGTGAACACCCGCTTCTGTATTACGCCTTACGCATCACGCCTTACGCATCACGCGACTCCCGTCACGCCAAACACGCTTGGTGGGAGCTTGAAGCCGGCGGCTTCCAATTGTGGTGTACACTTGGGACGCACACCGGAAGGTTTGTGTTCGGTGATGTATTTCCCCTTCTCATTTCTGCCGTGTATCTTGAGCACGAAGATGTCGGTGAGCACAACGGTGTCGCCTTCCATACCCTGCACTTCGGTGACGTGCGTCAGTTTACGCTGCCCGTCATCCAGGCGGGATTGTTGGATGTAGAAATGGATCGCTGCGCCGATGGTTTTGCGGATAACGATGAGCGGCAGGTCCATACCAGACATCATGCACATCGTCTCGGTACGACCAATCGCCTGCCGCGGGTCGTTGGCGTGCAGCGTGGACATAGAGCCATCGTGACCAGTGTTCATCGCTTGCAGCAGGTCGAACGTTTCGCCGCCACGACACTCACCAATGATGATGCGCTCTGGCCGCATACGCAGGGCGTTGATGACGAGGTCGCGGATGGCGACGCGGCCGGTGCCGTCTACGTCAGCCGGTTTGGCTTCCAGGCGGACGACGTGGTCCTGGATGAGCTGCAGCTCGGCACTGTCCTCAATCGTTACGACGCGTTCGTGCACCGGGATGAAGTTGGAGAGACAGTTGATAAGCGTTGTCTTCCCAGAGCCGGTACCGCCAGAGATGATGATGTTTTTGCGCGAGACGACGATGGCTTCAAAGAATTCCGCCATTTGTGGCGTGAAGGATCCGAAGTCGATCAGGTCTTGCACTTTGAGTTTGTTTTTGGAAAACTTACGAATAGTGATGGAAGGTCCATCAATCGCGCACGGGGGGATGACGGCGTTTACACGGCTCCCATCCGGGAGACGTGCGTCTACCAGCGGCCATTTGCGGTCAATACGGCGTCCGAGCGGACGGATGATGCGGTCAATAATCTTGACCAGATGATCGTTGTCGGCAAAGATGATCGGTGAGACTTTCAGTCTGCCTTTTTCTTCCACATAGACCCTGTTTGGCCCATTTACCATAATTTCTGAAATGTCGGTCTTGTCAATAAGTTGCTGCAATGGTCCGAAGCCCAGCATTTCGTCATATACCAGCCGGAAAAGTTGTTTGGCTTCTTCGTCGCTCATGTCGGCATGCGGCGATTGGCGCAGGAAGTGGGCAAAACGCTCTTGCAACATCTTCTCGGTTTCCGGGCTTTTTTCCAGGTTGGTATTGGAGCCGAGCGATGCCTGGATGCGGTCTACCATTTGCATGGAGATGTTGATGAGTTCTTTGAGCCGTTCACTGCCTATCGGTGGAAGGGTTCTTTCTTCAGGTATCTGAACTTCTTCCAGGGCATCTTCTTTTTTGGGCGGCGGCGGCGGTGGTGCTTCGGCTGCTTTGCCGTCTTTGTTCTCTTTCCCATTCGTCGCGGGAGGTGCTTTCGCCTTGCTCTCTTCTGCGTCTGGGGTACCTGGTTTTGCTTTTGCCTGTGGGGCTTCTTGTTCTGCTGTGCCAGCGGAGCCTCCACTGCCACCCAATCGTTTAAACAATGACATATCTGTTTCTCCGTGTGTAGATTTGAAAAGGGAAGCACCCCTGTTGCGCTAGGTTAGTTTCACAAAGTATGCTTCACACGCACGATCGATCAGCTCTTTGGTCATAGAAGGTTTGACGCCGCGGTATTTGGATTCATCCAATATCTGGTCACATAAGTCTCGCGGATGACATGAGCGCAGGTCGCGCCCGGTCTTCATATAGTGTTCCTGGATGAGGTAGCGCAGGCCGTCATCGCTGTAGGGGATTTTTTTCCCTTTTGCGACCCGTTTGAAGATTTCGCGAAATTCGTTTGGGGTCGGATTAGGCACCTCGATTTTGTGACGAATACGGCGCAGGAATGCGTCGTCTACCAGGTCTTTGGGCGAAAGGTTGGTTGAGAAGATGATGAGCACGTCGAAAGGAATGGCGATCTTTTTGCCGGTTTGCAGGGCCAGGTAGTCCACCTGTTTTTCCAGCGGAACAATCCAGCGGTTCAGCAGGTCTTGCGGGCGGCATTTCTGGCGACCAAAGTCGTCAATCAGGAAGATGCCGCCATTTGATTTCATCTGGAATGGGGCTTCATAGACTTTGGTGATGGGGTCAAAGATGAGTTCAAGTTGTTCGAGAATAAGTTCACCACCCACAACCACGTGCGGACGTTTGCAAACGATCCATCGGGCATCCGGCGGTTTCTGGATACCACGATGTTCATCCTCACCAAAGGGGTTATCTTCTTCGACGCGGGTTACGTCGTGCTCGGCCACAACGCTGTGGTTGAGCGGGTCAAACAGTTTGATGATTTGCCCATCAATTTCTACGGTATACGGAAGCAAGACATTCCCACTCAAGAGGTTGGCAATGCCTTCGGAGTAGGTTGTTTTGCCATTGCCAGGTGGCCCATACAGGAAGAGTGAGCGTGCCGAGTTTGCGGCTGGTCCCAGTCGGTCAAGCATGCGTTTGTTGATAACCAGATGCGCAAAGGCGTCGCGAATGGTTGCTTCGTCCACGATCATTTGTCCGAGGGTCTGCCTTTTGACCATGTTGATGTAATCATCAAGTGGCACGGGTGCAGGGCCGGCATACTGGTTGCGCTCGAGGACTTCATTCACTTTTTCAATGCCTTTGCGGGCAATAACATACTGAAAGGAGCGTTCGCTAAAGCCACCCTCGGCACCGATGATGTCTACGTACTCTTCCATTTTGAGGTACTCGAGCACTTTGTCTAACACGCCTAGATACGGCATCTTGGATGTTTCTTCAATTTTCTGCGCGGTAATAGATCCACTGAAGTAGACGATCTTGAGCACAAGATCGGTCAGAAAGCCCATATTAAGCCCTGTGTCGTCAATGGATTCGGGTTGGGTTGGGATGGATATACCTAGTTCATGCGCTTGTTCTTCTGGTTGTTCTTCTTCCTGGGTTGTCTCTTCTTCGACAAATTCACTCAGGCGGAAGTTCATA
>CAYFVX010000171.1:0-7684 GCA_964346425.1 uncultured Chloroflexaceae bacterium
CGTTCCTGGCGTCCTGGCGGTTTCTATAACTATTCAAACGTATTTGGTATGAGGGAACCTGGTTCCCTCACACTCCCTATTCTGGTGGGGTGTGGCACGCTCTTGCGTGCATTTTTTGCCCTGCGCAAGCAAAGGTAGCACCACGAAACATCGTGGA
Source organism: uncultured Chloroflexaceae bacterium (assembly GCA_964346425.1). Classification (GTDB taxonomy): domain Bacteria; phylum Chloroflexota; class Chloroflexia; order Chloroflexales; family Chloroflexaceae; genus JAAUSY01. The sequence goes on from CAYFVX010000171.1 coordinate 158, forward strand.
CGGCGTTTTATCGTGGGGTTTGGTGTTTTTTCGACTTCGTCGAAAAAACACCAAACCCCACGCCAAAGCTGTGGCACGCTCTTACGTGCATGTTTTGCCGTGCGCAAGCAAAGCCCACCGCAGGTGACACCTGTTGAGGGGGCAATCCCTCAAAAAAAACTGTTGTGGTCGTAGGTTTTTCTGCTGCGCAGAAAAACCTACGACCACAACAGATCCCCCTACTTCTTCTCCCAACGTACCTGGCGGTCCTGTCCACCGGGACAAAACACCTCCACCGCATGATCCCCATGAACCTCAAGACAAGCCTGATCAAGACACTGGATAAAATCAAAAAGAATCTTCGGCGTACACCATTCTTTTTGCGCCACTTGCAACACACACTCCAGCGTCGTAGCCGAATTGGTACACCCACTGACATCCACCTCACGCTGGCGGATGCCACTATCAATCACAATAACCTTATATTCAGGCAAAAATCGTAGCTCTGTCGTCTCCATCTGCAAAACCTCCTACCGAGCCAGTGCTTATAAAAGCACGCTTAACACCCCAATACTCATAGCAGCCAGAACAAAAGGATAGATAGCAATATTCAACGCCTGATTAATCTTACGTGACCGAATGCTTTGCATTCCCTGAAAAATCTCTTTGAGCACCACAATAACAATAAGTGCAATCAAACCAAGCAAAATAATAGCAGAATCACCAATACCACTCCGTTGTTCAAGACCGGAACCGAAAACCCCCACATTTGACTCGAAAGGATACCATATCTTCAACCAATCCGACAAAATAAGCACATTCAACACCCCATGCAAAAACATGACCGAGATGACCGATTTACTCCAGTAGACAATCGAAGACAAACCATACCCAAGCAGAAACGCAAGAGCTACCGACTGCCATGAAACATACATCAGATGCATACCAGCAAACAGCAGCGATACATACAAAGATACCCATTCCCCCAGCACCGGGCGAGCTGCTGATTGCAGCTCCCCCCGGAACATCAACTCTTCGCTAGCACCACTCACCAGAGCAAGAAGCACAATCAACAACCAACCCTGCTCTACCAACAGATGCCAGATAAATGGATTATCGAAGGAGAAGAGATACCCGAGCATACCTGCTTCGACACCGGCAACAACAAACAAAACATGAAACAGGGGAGTACGGGTATACGCTTTTGAACCATCATATTCCAGGTGCAGATACCGACTTGCTATCAACATGGCAACAAGCATCAAAAATGAAAGTATCCCACTGCGTACCATCGCCACCTCTTGACCCTGCAATGGCTTCATAATAACGCTAATGCCTTGCAACGGAAGAGAAAACTGCTGGATATCTTCCAACGGAATAAGCAGCAAGCTTGTACCAATAATACGCACGAGCGGAATAAGCGTCAGCACCACCGCCAGTTGCCGAATAGCATCAAAACGCCCAGCCACAGCATACGTATACAAACCGGCCAGCAAAAGAATATGGAGCAATAATCCCGCGTGCGGCAGCGAAAAAAAGAACATCATCTCTGCAGCAAACACCACTGCAAGAAAAAACCACGGACTCCAGCTCACCCGTTCAGAAGTTTCAACCTCCTGGTCTGAAAGCGTGGCTGGTTGGGGGTGGCGGAAAAAAGAGGACAGCACCATGCTCGAACTGCTTCTGCGGGGCAAACGTTGCTCATAGCAAGCAATAGCACTGCGGGTATCACCAATCTTCGTATAGAGAGTTCCCAACTCTTCCAGAAACACATTGACGAACTTTTGCTTTCCCAGACGACGCGCAGCTTCTACCGCCTGATGAAGACGCGGGATACGATCATGACGCACGTCATACCATATTCCTGTCATTGGTCCACAAGCAAGCGTAAAATCAACAATCAACTGATCGGACTCTTGAAATGACGCAACCGAAAGAGCCCATGTCCACGCATGCTCGATGTGGAAAAACTCCTGATTAAACCAGAAATGCTCATTATCCGCAGTATCAGCGGACCTATGCAATTCTTCATGGATGCGTGCTCCAATACATCGCGCTTTCTGCACATAATAGCGAGCATGACGTAGATGGACCATATACGGATTTGCCATATGTGCAGCCGCAAACCCTTGTACAGCCTGGGGCATCATATAAAGACCAGACGTCTCGTCCCAAACCAGCAGATTGCGACGGCAAAGCATCTCCAGAAAACGCTCCCGTTTTGCGCGGAAAAAAAAACCTGGCACCTTCGCACCAGGAAAGAGAATCTCAAAAGCACTTTGCGTATCAAAGCCGCTACGAAAAACACCAACCGCAGCAAACATCTGCTGCTCATCAACCCCCAATGCATCATAAGCGAGATTTAATACTGCCTCCAGCACAGGCGATATCATGGGAAACATACGCACATAGTGAAGATAGGCCAACTCTTCCTCAACCGCAATCAGATACGCCTTAATGCTGATATATCTATCATCTTCCAGCAACCCGGCACTTATCCTGAGAGCCAGTTCATCGTGTTCACAAATAGTGACCAGTTCAGACGCAGATCCTTCGATACGCGGGCAAAGCGTCAAAACCAATTGCTCTGCTTCAGCTTGCGACAACTTACGCTCCGGGCTGGAAAATGATAACACCTCATTGTTCATCAGCTTCCGCAACCTGATCTAGCCAGAAATGGAGCGTCCGGTAAGGTTGGGACTTTCCCGCCACAAACAGGAAAAACTCCACCTTCTGATCCTTTCCAGCCCACGGCATACTCCAGGAAACCTGCATCTCTTTCTTCTCACCGTCGGCAAGCGTGAAAGGCCCCAACACTTTCACCAATGCACGGCGATCGGGATTGAGCGAATCTTCCACCCGTATTTCAACGCGATAGGTTCTCGTTTTCCCCTCGCGGTTCACAATACCCATCAGCACCTCTAGCGGCTCACCCATCGTGGCATTTCGTGGGTACTCCTGGGTTTCACCTTCAGTATTAAGGATATAAAACTCCGTGATATGCATTGTCAGAGTAGGGATAAGATACGTGTTCACCACTACCAACCCGACCCCCAGCACAAAGAGCGAACCAAGCCCATACCCTATTTTACGATAGTTGGATGTTTGCTTCCACCATCTTGTATGCGTGGGAGAAGGCGGCGTATACGCAGTATTAGTTGGCAGCAAAAGTAATCGTTGGATACTCGCGATACCACTGGTGATAAGGATGATGAGCACAAGCGAGCGGAGCATATGCTCCGGAAGAATACCCAGTCCCAGTTTATCCAGCAGCAAAACAAGCACAGGCAGAAGCGTTGTACTTATCCCAAAGCTAAACGTCAGTCTTGCAATGATATCCATATCTTGCTTCCTGGGAAACAAAATGAGCGTGAAACAATAGCCAGGAGCGATAAGCGTCAAAAAAACACCAGATGCAACTTGCACAATTTCCACCATCCAGAATGGATAATCCAGAATGATGAGACTGATACCCAGAAATATGCTGAAAAGGATAAAAAAAATATCCCAGAAACTCCTCCAGAGTTTTCCTGCGCGTTTTTTTGTATACGGAAGGTTTGCGTTGGATATGTTATCCGACATAATAAAACAGCTTTTATCGAAACAATCGTGCCACAACTGGACGATGGTCTGAAACCCCATCCCACGGACCGGTGCGCACCGCACACACCCGCCAATCTTTGGAATGAAAAATATAATCAATACGAATGAACCAGAAAGGAAACACAATGCGCGAAAAGCCTGGCACCCGTTCTCCAATAAAAACACTACCCGGAAACGTATGACCTGGACCCCATCCCCGTTCGCGCCAGCTATCCCCCAACTGTTCTACCAGAATAGCATACGCAGTGCTTTGATCGCCAGTATTAAAATCGCCCAGCACAATAAGCCGCTCAGGATACATCTCTGCAAACGCGCGAAGCGTTCGCGCCTGCTCTTCACGTTTTCTCGTTGCTTGCTCTATCCTGGCTGGCGTGGGGAAGAGACTGCTCGAACCACTAATATTAATCGCATGAATATTGAGCAATGTTATGTCATATCCCGCAACATCCACACGAAAAGACTGCGGATTGCCCATCCAATCGCCCGGCAAATCCGCAGAAACAGGCTGCAACGGAAAGCGACTGATAGTCCCCATCCCCCCTTTACCAGGAGGTATATCGAATGCCTGATAGGGATATTCTTCCGCCAGATTGGTCCAGATACACCCCCCAACCTCCTCACTCACCTCCTGCAACACAACCACATCTGCTCCTGCCTTGCGGATTGCCGCAACCACCGGCGCACCGGATCGTTTGATACCCATAACATTGAACGACATAACCGTCAATTCTGTAGCACACTCCTGTGGATGTGCAGCACGTGAAGGAATCAAGACAGGAGCATAGCGAACCCCAAAGATAAACAACGCCACCAACACCCCACCCCAGAGCATCATATTCCGCTGGAAAAACGCCAGTCCCACCACCCCCACCAGCGGCACAAAAAGATACAGAGCCACACTATTCAGCAAAAACAAAAACCACCAGCGGTCCCCAAAAACCATATGTAGCACCACCCAGGCCAACAGGAACATGAGATAGAGATATGCAAGGAGAACCATTTTTCTGTGAACACTCTTTCGCAAGATACCCATGAAAACATCTTCTTGTTTGCACCAGGAACGATAAGAGAGGGATGCAGAACAATCACGAACTTTCAGCAAAAGGAGAGATAGAGATAAAAGAATCCCCCGGCAGGAAGCACAACCTGTATGCTGGAGGAATCTTGGAACAAAAAAAGATATTATCTCAAAGAAGCAGCATTATTGCAACACCTCATGGTAAACCTGCAGCGTTTCCCGAGCCGCAGTTTCCCAGATAAACTTCGCAGCCTGCTGTATTCCACTTGCTCGCAAATGTGCAACAAGCCGGGGATTCTCTAGCACCTGATATAACGCGGACACCATGGATTGAACATTATACGGATCTACCAGCAGCGCAGCATCACCCACAACTTCAGGGAGCGAGGAAACATTCGACGTAATAACCGGCGTCCCACACGCCATAGCCTCCAGCGGCGGCAGACCAAAGCCCTCATACAACGAAGGGAAGAGGAATGCTTGTGCCGCGCTATAGAGCGCAGGCAAATCCTCATCAGCTACATAGCCCGTGAACTGGACATGCTCTTCGAGTTGCAACCGGCGAAAAGTCTCATAAATCTCCTTTGTCTGCCACTGCCGCTTACCACCAATAACCAGCGTCAAATCAGGATAGTGTGGCTTGACGGTAGCAAACGCCTCAAACAAACGCGCAATGTTTTTCCGTGCATTGATTCCACCCACATACAGGAGATAGGGTTGTCGGATAGCATACCTTGCAAACACCGCCTGGTGCTCATCTCTATCGGTAATAGGCTCAAACCGCGGATCAATCCCCTCTCCAATGACAGCTACGCGCTCTGCAGAAAGGCCGAAATAGCGCATAATATCCTGACGGGAGCAATCGCTCACTGTAATAACCGTATCTGCCCGTCTTGCCGCAAAAGGCAGATGCCAGTAATAACGCCAGTTATCGAGATGATTATGCGTCTCCGGATACACATACGCAAACATATCATGCACCGTAACAATACGCCGCGCTCCCATTGCAGGCCCTAGAAAAGGAGCAATACCATTGGGGTCATGAATAACATCAAGCTGATAACGACGAACTGCCTGACTGACCAGCATATTACCAAACGTCAAAAGAGCAGGTAGCAAATAACAACCGCTGAGCGTATAGTGTTCAAACCTGTCCCACAACCCGGACGGATCCTCCCGCTCCGTCGTCAACAACACAATTTCCGGTGCGTCCGGCAGCTTTGCCAGCGCAAGCAACACTTCAACAGCATACCGCCCAATGCCCGTCGGCGAACGGTCCAACCCATAAGTAAGATACCCGATACGCATAGCCAGTCACCCAGCCTTTCCAAATGAAATGTATTCCCCAGATCCTTTTTGCATACAGCAGTCCTAATCCAATTGTAAAACCAACTCAAAGCATCAGGCTCTTGGAAGAGCTTATACTGGGACCCATTTACAACTCAAATAGGACTGCTAGAGCTCCGTCAATCCTCATTCTTGATGAGGAGTTTCGGGCCGTAGATGATAAAGCTGCGAGTCACCATTATCATAAATCTGGAAAGAATAAGGATAGATCGGCATTTCATGCCCTATTCGCGTACTACGACGCAGATTTAAACGGGTAACTAAAACATGACGAACAGTTTCGCGGCTTGATAACGGATAAAAGGGTGGAAACCTCGGAGCAGGTGGAGGATTCCTCCGCCCATAAAGCCCATATTTCATCTGAGACAACCCCTGTTCTATGGTAAATGCTGTTGACAATCGTTCATCAATTTCGCTCCAGATAGTATTTTGCTTAGACATATAATCATCAGTCCATTTAAGAGCAGCCAACTCTTCAGAACGATAAAATACCCATTTGTTTTTGAACGACGGTTCTCCCGTCGCCTTAAAAATACTCAGCAGTGCAATAAAAAACATACCAATTGCCAGGCCACTCCAGATGAAGCGAGCAAAACGTCTGGGAAATCTCACCTGCGTCAGAGCAATACCAACAATCGGCACTGCAAACATAGAGACTGATGGCATGATACGCTGTAAAGCATTTCCACCGTGGGCTCCACCACGTGAGTCTGCAATGAAAGAGAGCACAATTTGAATAGCAAAAGCAGGATACAGTAACCACGCCAGCCAGGCCGCCCGCGGTTTGAGCTTCTTACCAGTCCAGAGCCAGCGAAAGGCTTGCCATGCCCAGATAAGGCCAGAAAGAATAAGGACAATCCAATTCGCCATACCCAACAACAGAAAGAAATAAGGGTGACGCCAGTCTAGCTTGATAAAACTGGAATAATCTGCTCCCGACGAAGGAGTAGATAGTTGATGAAACATCTTCTGGGTTGTCGTGAAGGAAAATTTATTTATGTCATTCAGGAAATCAGCAAGTTGCTCGGTCTGAGAAGGCGGATAATCACCTTGCCAGGAAGATCGAATCTGTTGGAGCCTATCTTGATATTCAAGGGCCTTGTTATAACGCTCATGTTCAGACCCCAGTGTCCTGAGTAATGCATCAATATTTGCTGCATACCGGTCAAAGAAAAGCTGAGAAAAGGAAATGTTCTCATCATATATCTTCGGCAAAAACCTGTTCATTTGTTTGAGAAGAGCAAGACGCTCATTTTTGAGAGCCTCTAATTCTCTTTCAATATCCTCTCCACTCCCATCTTGCTGTTCTTCTGCAAGTAAACGCTCTTTTTCCCTTGTCTTCACAATATTTCTGATGAGATCTTCCTTATAATGAACCACCTCAAAGTAATAATGAACCAACTCAGAGTAATCTGGATAGGGTGGTTGTATCATATAAAAGATCGTATCCAGACCATCCTGGATACAAGTATACGAATCAGCTTGCGGAAGAGTAAAAGACTCATCCACCTCATTCCCATACCCTTCTTTATCTTCTTCACCGGGATTAATCAATTTCTCAAAGATATGGCCATCCGCTT
>CAYFVX010000172.1:0-3978 GCA_964346425.1 uncultured Chloroflexaceae bacterium
GTCCCTGCTGCACGATGGTGATGATGGGGATATTCCCGATTGGTGGGATGAGCGGATGGAAACCATACGACGGCTCAGGGGGGCATACGATCAGGAACGCAAGGAACTGCTGAGCAAAAACATAGACCTGTTGAGCTTGAGGAGCTATAACGATGCAGATAACGTTTGACACCCTCAGTATCGCACAGGCATACGTTGATGCGGGCCTGAGCATCATACCTATACGACCCGGCAGCAAAGAGCCGGCTGAGTGCATTATGACCTGGAAAGCTTTCCAGAAACGCAGACCAGAAGCGCAAGAGATTCGCCGATGGTTTAGCAAAAGCAACAACGGAATAGCGGTACTGGGGGGCAAAATTAGCGGCGGACTGGTCATTATTGATCTGGAGTCGGAAGAAGCCTACACCCAATTCCAGGAAAACGCCGGGGTTATCACCACAGCGGAAACAATAGAGCAGTTGCCCGTGGTCGCAACGGGAAAGGGGTTCCATATCTACTTTCGTTGCGATGAGCCAGCCGGCAATAAGAAACTGGCGATGTCGGAAGATCGGGAAGTGATAGCCGAAACACGGGGAGAGGGGGGGTATGTGCTGGCCCCCCCAACGATTCATCCATCAGGTCGAGTATATGAACTTATCCAGGGGGAAATGACCAGCATCCCCCACCTGACCCAGCAGACCGCAGAGGCATTGCTGGATGCAGCTCGAGCCCTGGCACCGCAGCTTCCAGCCCAGACCAGCGCAGCTTCCAACAACGGGAGCGGGGGGGTGATTGATGCCTTCAACGCGAACCACACGATTGAAGAGGTTTTGAGCGCGGCGGGATATAAACACGAGCACGGCAAACGCTGGATACGACCCGGCGGGGATCGGGGAAGCATTATTGTTGATGGGGAAAAGAGTATCCATTTCAACTCCAATGACCCGCTCTTTGCCCCAGCCCCCGGCGGCGGGATGTACGCGCATACCCCATTTTCGGCCTGGTGTAAGCTCCATCACAACGATGAGGTAAAAGCGGCCGTAAAATCGGCCGCGCAAGAAATGGGCATAGATCGCAAAAATGGCAATGGGAACGGAAACCATGATGATTATTTCCTGCGCCGCACGGGGCGAGTCGTCGGGCTGGGGCAAGAGCAAGCGGGGGATACATGGCCGTACTTTCTTTTTGACGGGGGGATATGGATGCACGACGAAAAGCATGGGCAAACCGTGCTCTGCAACTTTGAGGCTCGCATTATTGAGGAGACCGTCTATGATGATGGGGAAAGCGAGGATGAATACTATACCATCCATGCCCATTGCTCCAATCGGGGGCGCACTATCAAAATGACCCGACAGGATTTTGAGAGCGAAACGGCGATGGGGAAGATAGCCGCCAGCCTGGGAGCGCGAGCTCGCATCAATCCACGAGCGCAACTGAAATTCATCCAGGACGCCATCAAGACCTTTTCGCAAGACGTGAAGGAACGACACTTCTATACGTATACCGGCTGGGTCGGGGAGAAATATATGTTTGGCAATGGCTACGTAGACTCCAACGGCTGGCACGCAAGCGACTGGTGTGACCTGCCGCGGCGGCTGAAGCAATACAACCTGAACCCCACAGCTACCATAGACGAGGCACTGAGCGTGCTTGACCATCTGCTGCAAACCGCCCCGATTGACGTGGTCGCTCCCCTGGTCGGAGGTATCCAGATTGCCCCCATCAAACATTTGCTCAAGGCAGCCGCACCGATGATACATATTTGTGGCACGACGGGGAGCCGCAAAACCGCGCTGTCATGTGCGGCCATGTGCTTATACGGAATGTTTGCGCCGGCGCAACCCACTGACACATGGAGCAGCACCATGAACAGCGTGCAAAAGCTGGGCTGGCATCTGAAAGATGCTCCCCTTTTGCTGGATGACTACAAGATAAAAAACGTCAAGCCGCGGGATGTAACATTCTTGCTCCAAAACTATGGCGACCAGACCGCTCGCGGCCGTCTGGATGCAAACAGCACGCTCAAAGAGGTTTATCCAGTCAGGGGCGTGATTATCTCATCAGGAGAAGACCAGCCAGAGGGGGAAGCGTCAACACTGGCTCGCATCCTCACGGTAAACCTGAGCAAGGGAGATGTGGAACTTGATAATCTTTCACTGGTACAGGATTTCGGGCATTATCTGCACACGCTGACCGTGGATTACATACAGTGGTTGACAGGGGCTACGCTGGATGCAGAAAGCATCTATTCCAGCACACGCAACAAGATTTTGCAACAACTGGAAACAATGGAAAATGCGACTAATCCGGGGAGGGTAGCCAGCAACATAGCTGTAATCGTGACATCCTGGGAGGTGTTCCTGCAATACATCGAAGAACGGGGACATTGGAGTCTGGACCGCATAGAGGAGTTCCGCAAAGCATACAAGCGGTCACTCTATGAACTGGCAAAGGAACAATTGAACCTGACCACGCAGGAACGGTACAGTCAGGTCTTTATTGAAGCCGTAAGCGGCCTGCTCGTGAGCGGGCGGGCATGCCTGCTGCCAACACCTCCAGAGTCAGGCCAAACGGTGGTTGGGTACCAGGATGATCAAGGCGTATGGTTGATCTGCAACGTGGTTGTAGATGAAGTGGCACGGTCGCTCCGCTCTGCAGGTCGAGACCTGGGGGCATCCAGCCGGGCGATCTCACAGATGCTCTACCAGGACAATATGCTGTTGTCAGTCAACCCGCCAAACCTGCGGACTCGCAAACGGATTAACGGCACAATGGTATGGTGTTGGCACCTGAAACCAGGTATTTTTGAGGAGGTTTCCTGATGTGCCATGTAACACGATTTCGCAGGATACATAATGTATTTTTGATGGTCCAGCAAACCCCTAGCTATTTAAAAAAACCCGGAACACCCGGAACACTTGCCCTTAAACGTCTTGCTGAAAGCAAAAAGTGGCATGTGAGAACCCGGAACAAACCCGGAACAAACCCGGAACATTTCCACGGATTTTCCGCGAAAATGTTCCGGGTTCTCACAAAACCAACCCGGAACACCTTATTCCGCTTTGCTTTGCCCAAAAAGGGCAAGTGTTCCGGGTTCTGTTCCGGGTTTTCAGGCACAACCCGGAACGCACTTTTTGTTTTGCGTAAGCGGAATAAGGGGGGGGTGTTCCGGGTGTTCCGGGTTTTTTAGAAGGTAGGGGTCGGAGCGCAAAAAATGGTGAAAAACACTAACCTGATTTAGTGTTGATTTTACATGAGGTATTGAAAGGAACAGGACATGACCGACATCATAGAAACTGGCTACAACTACGGCAAGCTCACACCCGAAGCTGCGGACGTTGCGATGGAAGCCAGCGATTTTATCAAAGAGCGGCTGGCTAAGATAGCCCGCCATACCGTGGAGATAGGGCAGACGCTCCAAAAGGTGAAAGAAGAGCTACCCTATGGGGAGTTTGGAAATTGGCTGAAAGCAGAGTTTTCGTGGTCGCATAGGACGGCAAACAATCTTATGCAGGTAGCTGAAACCTTTGGCGGAATAGAAAACATTGCGAATCTACCAATCCAGCGCACTGCGCTCTACTTGCTGGCTGGCGATGACATACCAGAAGAGGCACGGCAAGAAGCTGTGGAGCGGGCTGGCGATGGAGAGAAAATCACCCGTGCGGCTGCGCAAGAGATTGCCGCAAAAAACACGCGCAAAGAGCTTGTGCTGGCCCAGCATATGCCCGATCTGAAGCCGGAAGAAATCAATATCTTGACTCAGTTTGCCTTTGGCGGTGGGGCGTTGTGGGAATTTACACAGCCCGGTTATTACCGTTTCTGCGCAGAATATGAAGACAAATACTTTGAGGATGTCACATTGCATGGCCTGGCTTCCCGTCTCGCGAAGGAATTCGCAGAAGAAGCCGAAGATGAGGTCGTCTTTCCACATAAAGCAGAGCCAGAGCCTGCGCCAGAGCCTGCGCCAGAGCCTGCGCCAGAGCCTGCGCCAGAGCC
>CAYFVX010000172.1:4078-7662 GCA_964346425.1 uncultured Chloroflexaceae bacterium
CAGAGCCTGCGCCAGAGCCTGCGCCAGAGCCTGCGCCAGAGCCTGCGCCAGAGCCTGCGCCAGAGCCAACCGCCAATGAACAGCGGGAAATGAAGCGGATTGCTGAAATGTTCGGGATAGATGTCATCATGTCAGGGCCCGAGCTCTGGAAAGCACAGACCAGAGACGGGGAGTTTCTGGCAATGACCAACACTATAGGCTTGCTGGAGCAAAAGGTTCGTTCCGCTAGCGGAAGTATGCCACCAGAGGCAAAAAACAACCAGGAGGGTATCGTTAGTGCAGCGGAGCCAGCGGAGCCAGCGGAGCCAGCCGCAGATACGTTCAAAGCCGGGGACATTGTGGTATGGAGCAGCAAGGATGGGGAGAAAGTTGGGCGCGTGGAAGTATCTTTTGGGGACAGTCGAATAAAACTGACGATACCTCACAACACGCTCGACCAGACGAATGCGCCATACGTCGAGCCGTCTCGCTGCCGAATCGCAACTACCGAAGAAATCGCCGAAGCGGAAGCGTTGCAGGAGCTTGAAAACTTGATCAACCAGACCTACCATACGGGCATAGCCGTCAAGGAGAAAGCGAAACTGTCAGATAAAGGGACGGAATTGGTTGTCTATCGTTGCACTGGTAAGGTTGAACGTCTGCATGCTTCCAATTACCAGTTGTTGCTGCAAAAATCGCGTGAATTTATCCAGGGGCAATGTGATGCAGCAAACTTATTTGCAAAAGAGATGGAGAGATACGTAACAGAGAAAGTGGTTTTTGTGGACTGGAGAACTGATGCGGCCGGGGATATGCGTGTGCTCTACCGTATGGATGGTGAACTATGGAGCTATACGCAGTTGTATAAACTCTATGACATTATTCTTGGGCAAAGAGTTGAACACGAAGCCAGGTTGAAAGAGCGAGACGAGCGAATCAGTGAGCTTGAGAAAAACACGATGCAGGCAGATACCCAGCGGAAAAGGGACAATCAAAAGATAGAGAAGCTGAAAGAGGAAATCAAACACCACAAGCAGAGCATCCAGGAGCTTGAGGACATGCTGGAGTCAGAGCGTGCCGAAATCGAGGAGCTTGAAAAGAGCCTGAAACGGTACGCAGAGTTGGAGGCGGCATGATGGAGATACTCAGATACAACGGCAAAACATACCGGTTGCAATACCGCAAATGCGGGAAGAAGGGTTGCGCAACCTGCTCCGATGGGCCTGGACATGGACCATACTGGTATGCAACCGATAACAAGACCAAAAAACGTGAATACATCGGCAAAGAGCTCCCCCCCGACGTGCAGCAGGCCGCAAACATCCAGAGCAACCTCTACCGCGTCTATAAAGACCTGGAAGACCTGTTTCGCTCTGTGAAACGGCTCAAGACCGGCGCGGAGCTTGACCAGCATGACGTTGAGGTGCTGGCGCAGGTAGGTATAGAGCTAACAGGGGACTTTCCAGAGCCAGAGTCTTTTATGAGCGTGTTTCGGCATGTCTTCGGTACCCAGAGCGCAAGCGACATCTCAGTAGTTAATGGTGACGAGACGGCACAATGGGCATTGAAGGGCGGCCCCAGACCGTGGTAGAAAAAAGTCATCTTGTATCTGGGCTGTAGCAGCCCAGATACAAGAATCAGGAGCATCTTGTTTTCAGCCGCACTCGCTGGAACACAAGAATGCAAGCACCGTTTGTTTCATATCTTCCCCTTCCCCTTCTTCTGTTTCTTCCTTTTTCCTTTTCCATTACCCCCAATAAGCGTTCCTGTTGACTTTCGTATAACCCCTCCGATAATACCGCCGTTCCCTTTTTTCTTTCGTGCCATTTTTACCCTCATAATAATACAATGCCTGCATTCAGCAGCAGGCAAACGAGCAGAAACAATAAATAATCCAACAAACCCCATACCGTAGCGATATGGTGGCCGCACTCGCAGAATGGGCTACGCAACCCATCTCGCTCATAGCGCGTATGGCAATGGTCACAGTAATAGTATCCTGTCACCCAGCTAATATCTTTGCCATGCGTAGTTCGTTGTGAAACATCTCCTGTGCCCATATTGAGCATATTCTCACTCCCTCTATCGTAAATCCCTGCTTTTGGTAGAGCGCAACGGCGGGGGTGTTGCTTTCTATCACGTCAACCTCAAAGCGTAGTAACCCAACCGCAGCCGTCCAATCCCAGAGCGCAGAAAAAAGCGCACTCCCGATACCCTGCCCCTGTGCCCCTTCCAGCACCCCCACCGCCAACCCAGCCCGGTGTTTGTTTCTCCGGTGTTTCCCGCCATAGCAAGCGAGATAGCCGTAGACCTCCCCGCTCTGCTCTGCCAGCAGAACCGTCGCGTTCTGCTGTTGGCAGATGCTGCGCACCCGCTGGCGCATCTGATTGACGCTCATGCTTCGCTCCCCAGCTTCGACACTCATATACTTTGCCTCAGTATCAAGTTGTCGCAGCAGTCCAAGATACGCGATAGCATCCCCCTCTTCAAGATGTCGTATAACCCTGTCACTCATCCTCATCAAGCTCCTCCCTGAATCCTCGCCATTGCAAAACAACTGGTACCCCGTATTTGCCGATAAGATATCCGCCGGCGGCCCAGATAAGCGGCCACCCGCAGAGCATGAACCCACCGAGGAAAAGTGCTGCTGATTCACTCATATAATTCTCCATCCTTTGCATAGAACGTGTCCGTGTAAACGAACGACTCAAATAGTGGTTGTAGTTTTTGTGGTTTTGGCGCTGGGTATGCTACTTGCTTATTCTGCTTACCACGCATCTCTATTCGTGCCAGAAAGATTATGTGTTGCTGCTGTTCTGCCACACTCACCTGCTTGTTGTTATAGACAGTGAGCACAAAAACCAGCACAAAGCAGATAATCAAAACCCATTGCGTTATCACCTGCATGCGCCGTTGTCTGCGCCACAAGATAATCTCTGCGTCAAAATCACGCTTTTCGTCTGGTATCTGTTCTATAAAAAGCACATCTTTTTTATGCATCACTCACCTGGTATAAGCTCTATCAATTTGACAATCAAATCTATCAGCTTCAGAAACCAATTCAGCATAAATAATAAAAATCTCACAAACACAATAATCAGGCTTACGGATAAAATCGGCAGAATTGGGACTATGATGGGTTCCAATGCCCAGAGGGCCCCACCGGCATGGCTATACCCTGCATTTGCAGGATTAAGGATAGCCAACCAGTCCAACGCAGGAGAAACATGTGCCACCATCGTGGCGGCGGTATCCTGCCCGCTTTGCCAGTCGAGACGGTCCGTTGCAGATAGAACGTCTGCAACGGGTGTCTCGACCCCCGCTTGCATAGTCTGGATACTACCAATCAAGACCTCAGATGATATTTCAATGGTGGCAGTAATATCAGGTAACGTCTGCAACGTGGGTACCACTATCGCAAGATCGGGCAGAGGAGAAAGGTTTGCAGTCGGGGGATTGATTGCTTCCACACAATCGTCAGGAGCACCCTCCCCGCCTGGTGCGCCCGGCGGTTCGTCTGGCGGTGGTGTGCTCTCGCCAAAGTCTGGCGTGTTTGTTGGCTGTGGTGTGTCAGTGGGGATAGGTGTGGGCCAGACGATAGGGGT
>CAYFVX010000173.1:0-7595 GCA_964346425.1 uncultured Chloroflexaceae bacterium
CATCCTCGTCTGCATCCTCGTCCGCCGGCTCTTCCGTTGCCTCAGCGTCCTCGTCTGCATCCTCGTCCGCCGGCTCTTCCGTTGCCTCGGCATCCTCGTCTGCATCCTCGTCCGCCGGCTCTTCTGTTGCCTCGGCATCCTCGTCCGCATCCTCGTCCGCCGGCTCTTCCGTTGCCTCGGCGTCCTCGTCCGCATCCTCATCCGCCGGCTCTTCCGTTGCCTCAGCGTCCTCGTCCGCATCCTCATCCGCTGGCTCTTCCGTTGCCTCAGCGTCCTCGTCCGCATCCTCGTCCGCCGGCTCTTCCGTTGCCTCAGCGTCCTCGTCTGCATCCTCGTCCGCCGGCTCTTCCGTTGCCTCGGCATCCTCGTCCTCGGACGGCTCAACCGGCTCCACCGTCACCTCTACACCAGGAGCCTCATCCTCTTCTGTACCAGGCATACCCTGGTTCGGCATCGGCGTCGGCATATCCTCCGGGAACGGCAAGGGCACCGTTGTTGGATCAAACGACTCATTGATCTCCAGCACCCCCTGCTCAATCATTTGCTCACGATACTCTTCATACCAGGGCACAAACGACTGGTCAATCACCGTGCCAGCATTGGGAATATTGCTCAACTCCTCCACACTCTCAAACGGCGCATCCATCTTGCGGTCCTGCACCTCGATAATGTGATAGCCAAACTGACTCTGCACCATCACCGGCTCGTTCAGTTCCACCGTCGGACTGAGTGCCACACTCTCAAACGCCGGCACAAACGTCCCCCGTGTCACCCAACCAAGATCGCCACCCTGCTGCGCAGAGCCAGGATCATCCGACTCCTCCTGCGCAAGCTCAGCAAAATCAGCACCTTCATCCAGTTGCTCCATAATCGTCTCAGCTTCCGCTTCCTTCAGCGCAAACAATTCCTCGCGCTCTTCCTCCGTTGCGGTTACCGGAGCCGAAGCTTCTATGAGAATATGGCGCGACTGGAAACGGTCCGCTTTGGTATGCTGGGCAATCATCTTGAGGATAATATTCTGGCGAGCTGCCTGCGCCCGCAGCTCCTGCATCTCTTCTTCGGAAAGATCGCCCGTATCCTGCTGCTCCACCAGGCGGTCAACTTCTTCAGGATCAACGCCGACGCCTTCCTGTTCAGCCAGCCGCAAGAGCAGCTCCTCCTGGATCATCCGATCCAGCACCAGTTGCCAGATATCGCGCTCCTCCGCCATACTGACAACCTCTTCCTGTGATACTCCTTGCGAAACCAGTTGTTGCAGCACCGGCTCTATATCCTGCTTGAAACGTTCTTGAAAATCGGCGGCGGTAAACTCCTCCGAGCCAACCGAGAACACCACCGTATCATCGGCAACAGGCGCACTGCTCGTTTCGCTCTCCGCATCATCACTCGCCGCATCCTCAGCGGATTCTCCACTCTCCATAACCGTAGCGGTTTCATCGGTATCTGCAACATCGGCGGTTTCATCGGCATCGGTAGCTTCGGTGGCTTGAGGGGCTGCTTCTTCCTGACCGGCACTTTCCTTAGGCTGCGCTTTCTCCATCACTTTTGCACCATTATCCGTGCTCTGACACCCGATCAACGCCAGGGTCAGCAGGATCAGCACAAACATTTGCCGCAATTTCACGCTGTCATCTCCTTCAACTTGCAATAACATATCTTACGCTCTAATCAACGTTCTTTCTTCTCCCCAAGCGAGAGAATAGCCATAAACGCTTCTTGTGGTATCTCAACATTCCCGACCATCTTCATGCGTTGCTTGCCCTCACGCTGTTTCTCCAGCAACTTGCGCTTGCGCGTCACATCGCCACCATAGCACTTGCTCAACACATCCTTGCGCTGCGCCTTGACCGTTTCACGCGCAATGATCTTGTTGCCGATAGCCGCCTGAATGGGCACCTCAAACATTTGACGGGGAATGAGCTTGCGCAACTTCTCTACCAGTTCACGCCCGCGGTTATACGCAAATTCACGATGCACAATCAGCGAAAGCGCATCCACCGGCTGACCATTCACCAGCACATCCAGCTTGACTAGATTGCCCTCCTGATAGCCCGCAATCGTATAATCCAGCGACGCATAGCCCTGCGTCTTGCTCTTCAACTGGTCATAAAAATCCACCACAATCTCTGCCAGCGGAATCTTATACTTGAGCATCACGCGGTCGGTATCGAGATAATCCATCGTCTCAAAACTCCCACGGCGGCTAGTCACCAGCTCCATCACCGCCCCAATATAGCGGGATGGCACAATCACATTGATGAGCATAACCGGCTCCTCAACACTGGCAATATGATTGGGCACAGGCATATCCGAAGGATTATCCACAATAACGATCTCACCATCGGTCTGCAACACCTGATACTCCACACTCGGCGCGGTAATCAGCAATTCCAGATTGTACTCACGCTCTAGCCGCTCGCGCACAATCTCCATATGCAGCAACCCCAAAAAGCCACACCGAAACCCGAAACCGAGAGCCGCACTGCTTTCCGGCACAAACGAAAGAGCCGCATCATTCAGCTTCAACCGCTCCAACGCCTCACGCAGGTCAGTATACGCATTGCTATCTAAAGGATACAACCCGGCAAACACCATAGATTTGGCGGGCCGATAGCCAGGCAACTGCGCGGAAGCAGGCTGCTGAAACAACGTTATCGTATCACCCACCTGACACTGGTCTACCGACTTGAGACCGGTCGCAATATAGCCCACATCCCCCGTCGCCAGTTGGTCAAGCGGCGTCATCAACGGCCGAAAAACTCCCAGCTCCAGAATATCCGCCTGCACACCGGTGCCCATCAACTTGATCGTCGCCTTATCGGGAATAATCCCATCCACCACACGCACATAGGCAACCACCCCTTTGTACGCATCATAGTGCGAATCAAAGATAAGGGCCCGCACGGGCTGGTTGGTATACCCCCGCGGCGGCGGAATATGTTGCACCAGCGAATCCAATATCTCCGGCACGCCGATACCCTCTTTCGCAGAAGCCAGAATAATGTGGTCCTCATCAATCCCCACAATCTCCTGCACCTCCTGCGAAACCAGTTCCGGGTTTGCACCGGGCAGATCAATCTTATTGATCACCGCGATAAGCACCAGATCGTGCTCCATTGCCATATAAACATTTGCCAGCGTCTGCGCCTCAATCCCCTGCGCAGCATCCACCACCAGCAAAGCACCCTCACATGCAGCCAGCGCACGTGAGACTTCATAACCAAAATCTACATGCCCCGGACAATCAATCAAATTCAGGGTATACCGTTGCCCATCCTGGGCCGTATACTCCATGCGGACTGCTTTGGCTTTGATGGTGATACCCTTTTCCCGTTCCAGGTCCATGGCATCCAGCATTTGTTCACGGCGGTCACGGTCGCTAATCGTCCCCGTGAGCTCCAACAAACGGTCCGAAAGCGTTGTTTTGCCATGATCAATATGCGCAACAATACTAAAATTGCGTATGTGGCTCTGATCGTGCATTGGCTATCCGTTCTAGCAAACCTGCAAATATGGTGCGCAAAGAGACACCAGATAGGCAGTATAGCAAGAAGAATGACAATTTGCAATGTCGCAGGGATACGTTGGATACGTGATACGTGGGTACATTGCATTATTGCTATTATAACATCTCGGTCGCCACTTCCAGGAAAATCTTCATAGCAGGATGCCCAGGCGAACCGCGCCCATCAAGAATCTATTGGGCAACCGCATCTGTATGTCCGGAGCTTTGCGCTCTTTGCGTCTTTGCGCGAGGCTCTGCCCGGACGTTCCCAACAGAAGTCGTAACGGAATCTATTAGGCAACCGCATCTGTAATGTCCGGAGCTTTGCGCTCTTTGTGTCTTTGCGCGAGGCTCTGCCCGGACGTTCCCAACAAAGTCCAAATTTGGTATAATATGTCCAGTCAGGCACACGCCGAGAGCAATGAACAGTCGCCCGGCTACCGTCCACGAAAGAAAAGAGAGGAACCACCATGACCAGCAACCATCACCCTCAACCCACCTTGCACCTGCTGCTTGTCTGCACCACCATCGCTACCCTGCTCATCGCGCTCTCCCTCACCCCCCGCCCGATCGCCCAGGCCGCCACCACCATCGGCGACGGCACCCCCGCCAGTTGCAGCGAAGCCGCCCTGGAGACCGCCCTGAGCAACGGCGGCGACATCACCTTCAACTGTGGCAACGAGCCGCACACCATCACCGTCAGCAGCCCCAAAACCGTCGCCGCCGATACCACCATGAGCCTGGATGGTGGCGGGTTGATAACGCTGAGCGGTGGCGATAACGTGCGCATCTTTGCGGTGGAACAGGGGGGCACCCTGACGCTGACCAACCTGACCCTCACCGGTGGTAACGCCGGCGAAGAAGGCGGCGGCGCACTACACAACACCGGCACTACCACCCTCAACCAGTGCAGCCTGACCAGCAACACCGCCAACGAAGGTGGCGCAATTATGAACGTCAACGGCGGCACGCTGGCAGTCAACAGCAGCAGCATCACCGGCAACAGTGCCACCGCCAACGGCGGCGGCATCTTCATCAACAGTGGCACCACTACCGTGCGCAACAGCACCGTTAGCAACAACACGGCTGGTGCAAGCGGCGGCGGCCTCTGGTACTACAAATGGAACGCCAACCAGGGTGGCGCACTCACCATTGAAAACAGCACCATTGCCCACAACACTGCGGCCGAACTTGGTGGTGGCGTCTCCAGCAGCGGGGGTGAAGGCACCCCGCAACTCAGCCTGACCAGCACCACCCTCGCGCACAACCAGGCCAACCACAGCGGCGCAATCTACAACGGCGCAACGACCACCAGCCTGACCAACTGCACCATTGCCCACAACAGTGTCACCGAATACGTCGGCGGTGTCTTTACCAGCAGCGATGGTGTGCTCAATATGACCAACACAGTTCTCGCCAACGACCCGGATGCCCCCGGCGGCAATTGTGCGCATGAAGGCACATTCAACGACGGTGGCGGCAACATCCAGTTCCCCGGCACCTCCTGCGGCGAAACAATACCAACCGCCGACCCGCTACTGGCAGAGATGGGCGACAACGGTGGCGCAACACAGACGATGGCCCTGGGCAACAACAGCCCGGCCATTGACGGCGGCGTGGCGGAAGGATGCCCCGCAACCGACCAGCGCGGCGAGCCGCGTCCCGCCGACGGCAATAATGATGGCGATGCGGTCTGCGATGCGGGCGCATATGAGCTGCAGGCCGATGAAGAGGCTCCGATAGCGGACAATATCGTGGGTGATGGCACGCCCGCCAGTTGCACCGAAGCCGCCCTGCGTGCCGCGGTAGACCGTAGCGGCACTATCATCTTCAACTGCGGCAGCGAACCACACACCATCCCCATCAGCGACGAAATACTCATCGAGCAGGACACCACCATAGACGGCAGTGGCGGTGGCGACACGACCCAGGGTGGCCTCATCACCATCAGCGGGCAAAACCAGACGCGCATCTTCAAAGTTGCGCAACAACTCGCCTTCACCCTCAAAAACCTGACCATCGCCAACGGCAAAGAACCCGCACCCGACGGCTCAGGCAGTGCCATCCGCACGGGATGGCGCGACACCCTCACCGTAGACAACTGCATCCTGGAAAATAACGACAGTACGGCTGGCAACCAGGAGCGTGGCGGCGGCGCAATCGCCAGCGACAGCGAAAACACCATCATCGTGCGCAACAGCCTCTTCCGCAACAACCGCGGCGCGAATGGCGGCGCAATCAACGTCGTGCTGAGCGGACTCACGGTGGAAAACTGCACTTTCCGCAACAACGACTCCACGGCCGGCAGCAGCAGCGTTGCACACGGCGCAGGCGGGGCTATCTACACCGACGGTGCCAGTGCGCACGATGGTACGACCTCCGGCACCATCGCCATACGCGACTCTGTTTTTCGCGGCAACACCAGCACGGGCGAGGGCGGCGCAGCCTTCACCTGGATTTACCCACCCGACCAGGTTATCATCGAACGCAGCACCTTCGACAGCAACACCGTCATCCCCGACAGCCGTGGCAGTGCGCTTGGCGGTGGTCTGCGCCACGGTAACGGCACGCTCACCATCCGCGACACCACCTTCGCCAACAACCTGGCCCGCACGCAGGGCGGCGGCTTCTGGACGGATGGGCATACCCCCGCCACGCTGACCAACGTCACCTTCACCAACAACCGCGCGATGGAAGACGACGCTACAGAAAGCGGCGGACTGGGCGGCGCAATCGCCGGTGCAGGCAACTTCACCTGCACCAACTGCACCATTGCCAGCAACCAGGCTGGCAGCTATAGCGGCGGCATCTATGGTGGCGAAAACATCACGCTGCAAAACAGCATTATCGCCAACAACAGCAGCAACAACCAGTGGGGACTACGCCAGAACTGTGACCAGAGCCACACCGATGGTGGCGGCAATATCCAATTCCCGGCTGCCGACACCAGCGACGAAAAAAACACCAACTGCACCACTTCCATCACCATCGCCGACCCGCTGCTCAAAGCCCTGGCTGACAACGGCGGCAGCACGCAAACCATCGCCATCCCCGCCGACAGCCCCGCCATAGATATGGGCAACGACAGCGTATGCCCCACCAGCGACCAGCGCGGCGTAGCTCGCCCGCTGGATGGCAACGGGGACGGCACCGCCCAATGCGACGCCGGCGCATACGAATTTGACCCCACCGCCAGCGAAGACCCCGGCACCGAGCCGGTGCCGCTGCAAAGCGTCACTATCGAGGGCGCAACGGAAGGCACGCTGGGCAGCAGCTACGACTTCACCGCCACCGTCGCCCCACAAAACGCCAGCACGCCGATAACCTACACCTGGCAGGCAAGCGGGCACCCCGAAACCAGCCAGACCAGCCCGGACATCTCATTGCAATGGGAAACCAGCGGCACACACACGCTAACCGTCACCGCCAGCAACGCCGCGGAAGAAGCCGTGATGGACACGCACGAAATCCGCATCAACCAGCCCTCATCCGGCGGCGATGGGGAGGAGGAGATTTTTTTGCCGCTGATACAAATGAGCGATTGACCACCCCGTTTTCTCACAGAATTCTGGTTTCCAACTACAGTGTTGCGTACATGCGTGCCGAAAGAGGGGGCCATGTGCGCGAACGAAGCGGATATTCCGCCACGCTTCCCCCCTCTCCCTCAATCCCCCTTCCATAAAGACTCTGTTGGTAAACTCCATCTCCTGTCCGGACCTTTGCGGCTTTGCGCCTTTGCGCGAGGCCCTGCCCGGACGTTACCATCAGAGTCCATAAAGGGAGAGGGACTTCCGACACCCCTTCCCCCCTCCTCACATGTGGAGACTTTTTCGAGGACAAGAACCCCGTTGGGAATCGTAGCCGCGGTTTTTAACCGCGGAATCTGCCCCCATGTGACGTTTCTTCCGCGTCTGCAAGCCAGATTTTTTGTCGGAGAGAAACGTCGCATGAATCGTGTCGACAGCGGCTCCAGGCCGCTGCTGCAGTATCTCGCGACCACTTTACAAAGCGGTTGACAAAAAAGTCTACCCATGTCCCACGGGATGCGCATTGAGATGCAAAAACCCACAAATGGCCCATTAGTAAAGGA
>CAYFVX010000174.1:0-7588 GCA_964346425.1 uncultured Chloroflexaceae bacterium
ACCCCCAATCCCCCGCTTTGCAAAGCGGCAAACTGCTTAGCTTAATGCGCATGGGTTGCGAGGGGACACAGTCCCCTCGCAACCCCACGGTAAAATACCGTCCACGATATTTCGTGATGCTACCACTTTTGCACATACGGGTGGTTTTTTGCAGCTACGCTGCAAAAAACCACCCGGAGACCACTCCCATTATCGCGCAAAGTACTCCAGTGCTTTCTGGATAGCCGGATCCGCATGGAGCACCTCCTCTTTGTGCGCATAAGCTGCGACCTCCACATCCGGTTGAATACCCAGACCTTCCAGATTGATACCGGTGCGCAGACGAAAACTCTCCTGCGCCAGCCAGAGCCGCGCCCCACCAGTCAACTCATAGGCGTAAATGGTCTCGGTATTGCCCAGCGAAGGTTTGCCAATGACATATGCGCCCACTTCTGCCTGCAAGACGCCTGCCATCACCTCGGCATAGGATGCCGTGTTTTCATCAATCAAGACAACCAGGGGCAGATAGCGCAGGTCTGGCCCGGCCCCTTCTTCGACTATCAGGGGGACGCTCTGCTGGCGGTCATAAAATGCCCCGACCTCGCCCCGCACAAAATGGCTCAAGACACTGACAAGCACATCCCGCCAGCCCCCCGGATTGCCACGCAAATCAATAATCAATCCGCGCAATGGCTTTTCCACCACGAGGTCGGTCAACACCCCACTGACCTGAACATGCATATCACTGACCCAGAGCGAAGGAATGCTCAGATACCCAATGTTGCCTTCCAGACGCCTCGCCTGGGGAGTAATACGCACATTCACCGGCTTGCGCATCAGTAATACTTCGCGCTCCTCCTGGCCGGGACTTACCACGGAGAGCCGCACCTCCGCATCCACTGGCCCATGAATATCGTGACAGGGGGTCAACGTACAGGGGATACCATCCAGCGCAACAATGCGGTCATTGGGATACAGACCAGCTCGCTCGGCCGGGCTATTGGGCAAAACTTTCTCAATCAACACCCCGTCATCGGTCATCACGGTTTTCACGCCAATACCTATATGCGTTTCAAAGCCTTTGCTCTGTGCATTCTCTTCCACGGCATCGTCAGGCGCGAGAAAGCGTGAATGTTCATCGCCTAGCTGATTGACCATATCACTCAGGAGGGCATAAAACTCTTCATTGCTCCGGGCGGCCGCAACCCAGGGAGCATACTGATCGCGTACATCTTTCCAATCCACCCCCTGGAAGTCCGGGTAGAGATAATAGGTATCTATGGTGCTCCACACTTCTTCAAAGATTTGCTTGCGCTCAATAGCCGGGATGAGCGTGGGTTCCGGGGTTGGTGTGGGTTCCGGGGTCGGTGTGGGTTCCGGGGTCGGTGTGGGTTCCGGGGTCGGTGTGGGCGTGCTGGTTGGCGTGAACGTGCTGTCGGCAAAAGCTGCCGCAGTGAGGCTGGCGGTGCGATTAAGGGTTGCTGTGCTCGTCAGCAGATTTGCCTGGGCAAACTGGTCTGCTACAGCCGGCGTGTTTGCTGGTGATGGCAGCGGCGACGATGTTGGTTCGCTGACAGTTGACGGTAGGGAGACACAACCAGCCAGCAAGACCGGCAGCACCAGGCATACCAGCATACTCGCAACCAGATACGACCAGCTTGGACGAAACAATGCAGGAAACAATGCGCAATTACTCCAACTCGAATGCCGCATTGAGCACCTGCCCGGCCAGCGTTGCCGCCACAGTACTCCCTTCTCCACCACGCTCTACCATAGCACAGATCGCATAACGAGGCTGTTCAATGGGCGCAACAGCAATGAACCAGGCATGCGGTGGTGCGCCGGGCACATGCTCGCCTGTGCCAGATTTGCCACCAATCATCACCCCTGGCACAATATTGACATCTTTGCCAAAGCCATATTTGCCAACAGCCTGCATATTATCCCGCATTTTGCGGGCAGTTTCTTCAGACATGGTGCGGCGGATGGTCCGTGGCACCTGCTCGAAAATCATGCCACCATCCTCCGGCCGCATAATCCGTTCGACCATATAGGGCCGCATCATGATACCATCATTGGCAATGGCAGCCGCAACCATCGTCATTTGCAGCGGTGTAACCAGCAATTGCCCCTGCCCATAGCCCGTATCCGCCAGTGCAGCCCGCCGCTGCAAAAAATCAGGCTCTACGGAAAGCAAACTGGACGCGGTTGGGAGTTCCAGAAAATTCGGGTAGATATCTGGCGCATCTTGTGGGCGATAGATGTCAAACAATTCTGCCTGTTCTGCCATACGCTCAGCCCCCAGCCGCAGTGCATATTGGGCAAAAGCCACATTGCAGGAATAGGCGTACACCTTCTCCAGCGTTGATGGATCGCCAGTGAGGGATTTGAGATTGTCAACCGCATTGACCACCGGCGGCGCACCGGTTTCGGTTTGCAATTCGTTGAAGCAGCGGATGTCATTCGGCTTGCCAACATCAGGATGCTCCAGCACCCCGACCGCCGTCACGGTCTTGAAGGTTGAGCCGGGCGGATACTGGCCCTGCGTGGGGCGATTCAGCAATGGTTGCCCGGCCGCATCGCTGTTGAGATATTGCCAGTATTCACTGATACGGACATTTTCGGCTGCCCAATCATCAGTTGCATAGTCGAAGCTCAAGCCTCGCGGGTCAAAGCCGGGGTGGCTGACCATCGCCCGCACTGCCCCCGTAGAAGTATCCAGGACCACCACCGAGCCATAGCGACCACCCAGCAACGCTTTGGCACGAGCCTGCAGGTTTGCATCAATAGTCAGATGCAAGTTGTTGCCTATCTGGGGCTTACCAAGCAGGTCATTTTGCAAACGGGAGAGCTCGCTGCCACGTTCGCCACTCAGATATTCGCTGTAGGTAGCTTCCAGGCCAGCCTGCCCAAATCGGGTACTGAAAAAGCCGACCAGATTGCTGAATGCGGCCGCATCGGCAAAACGATTGAGATAGGGATAGGTACGCCGCACAAAACCATCCTGCACAACCTCGCTATCCACCAGCAAGATTTCATCGCGGGCAAAGATCTTGCCACGCACCACACGTTGCGAATCTAGCACCGGACGAACGTTGCTGGTAATCTGGCCGGTTTCCGCGTCAATATTCACCCGATTGTAGATAGCACTCGCCTGCACCATTTGCTGCCGCAAAAGTTGCAAACTGAGCAACGTAAAGCCGAGAGCCACAAACAGGCCGATATTATGGACACTACGGTGCAAACCACGCGGCATAGGGGAGCGGCTCAACCATGCCGCCACACCAAGCAAAGGGGCGGCAATCCAGAGACACACCAGCCAGCGAATTTCTTGATCAACGGGTTGGAGCAAGCCATAAACGACGAGCGCAAGCGCACCAATAAATGCAATTGTACGGAAATTTGTTTGCATAATTTCTCTCACGTACTATCTGAAGACCAGTGGGGAGTGGGCAGTGGGCAGCTCATACCAGTGACGAGTGATGAGTGATGAGTGATGAGCGGCTGCAATGCACTCTATCGCACCAGTTTTCTCAACTATTTACCCAGACATGGTATCACATGGGTAGAAGTTTTCCGATGGCAAGAAGCCCGCCAGGAATCGTCGCAGCGGTTTGTAACCGCTGGCCCCCCCATATGACGTTTCTTCCGCGTCTGCAAGCCACACTCCTTGTCGGAGAGGGACATTGTTGCATAAATCGTGGCGACCGCGGCTACAAGCTGCTGCTACGGCATCCCACGACCGCTTTGCAAAGCGGTTCAAAAAGTTTATCCATGTGAGCCGCCCACTCCCCTGCCCCCTCAGGACTCTGTTGGTAACGTCCGGGCAGGGCCTCTCGCAAAGGCGCAAAGCCGCAAAGGTTCGGACAGGAGATGGGGTTTCCCAACAGAGTCCCTCAGTGAGGGGAGCCTGCGGGTTTGTGCGGGAACCTGGTTCCCACACAAACCCCACGGCAAAGCTATGTTTACCATCAGAGTCTTACTTCACCGGTACCGTCCCACGTATCGTGACACCTTTACCCTGTTCAAAAACTTCCAGATAGCCATCAATTTCAGCAAACCGATAGTGCATAGCTCGCAGCGCGTGCATACCCGCCCGTTCATAGGTTCCATCCAGCAAACCAACCCCATCATCGCGTATCGTCAGCGAGATAATATGCTTCTCATAGGAGAGCGTCACCCAGCCACTGCGAGCCTGCGAATGCTGCTGGATATTGAGCAGGGCTTCCTGCGCCAGCCGAAACAGGGTGATGTATTGCACGGGTTGTAACTCTCGTGCATAACCTTTCAACGTCATGCTTACATTGATACCACTGCGCCGACTAAAATCTTTGACCAGTCGCTTGAGCGCATCAGCCAGCCCCACATCTGATTCTGGCGTCAATTCATAGATCATGCGCCGCAGGTCCTCTTCCCCTTGCTGGGCAACAATGTAGGCTTCACTTGGCATGACACGCCAGGTTGAGCGCGTTGGATGGAATGATGGCTCTGCCACCTCCTCCGTATCAAGCGAGCTTCTGCGCTTGATAAACGCAAAAGGCTCAACTTCAGCAGTATATTCCGTTTCTTTGTTCCGCTGTCGCGAGAAGAGGTTATGCGCCGATGACTCACGGTCAAGCGGTGCAGTAACAACCCGTTCAGCTCCCCGCTGAACACCAGCCCACACCGTGACAAAGAGCAGCGGGGCAAACGTATGGATGCCGACCATAGCAGGAGATTCAAGCACGCGTGGATGAAACAGTGCCAGACCGGTGATGTCGAAAATAATAAACACAAAGGCAGCCAGAATGCCACCACGCCATGTAAACAGGACCGCGGGTAAGATTAACGAACTGATGGCATACGGAAAGAACGGCAAAATATCGCCATTACTCATCCAGAGCCATGCCGCCCCCAATAGAATGTCGGGGAGCAGCAAGACCGGTTGTTCCAAACTGCGAATGTATGGATGGATCAAGAGCGTCAGGGCACTATTCAGCAACCCGGTCAACCCAAGTAACCAGATAGAATATGGCTGAGCATTGATCGTCTCAGCAAAGAACAGAATGAGGACACCCGCCCCTATCCAGGCAAACCAGCGATAGACGAGAACAAGGACATGTGTCTGCAACAACAACGCCATGCGGTTGTTCATTGATGCTGGCTGATTCTCAGGTTCTGGAGTATCCTGATTGAGTATCTGGAAAGGCATAATACGGTCCCGGTGGCTTGACAAACCAGAAAAGAATTAAAATATAGTGTAGCAGAAAGCAAGCTACACGGCAAGGTAAAAAACGAAAGAGAGCGTGATCGTGTCTGAACTGTATCTATCGGTTGAACCATCTGAATTGACCATTGTTCCGCACCAATCTCCCCAGCTTTGCTATGTGCTGGTAACGGTCAATAGTGCGGCGGAAACGGCAGGCAAACGCGCAGTAAACTGGGCCCTGGTCGCTGATGCCAGCGTCTCGATGCGTATTCCCATCCTGGGCGAAGCGCAGTTTCGCCAACTGGTGAGCGAGGGCGGAGCGCAGGAGGTGCTGGTAGATGGCATCCCGGTCTGGAAGCTCACCAGACCAGTGCCAGAGGAGATGCGTGCCGCGGCACCGGGGGCACTCTATTATGTAGGCCGCGCATTACAGAGCGTGGTTGAGCAACTGGATAATCACGACCGCTTTACGCTGGTCGCCTGTGCGCAGGATGCGCTGGTGCTGGTGCCGGGTACGAGTGGGGCTGAACGGGTACAGTTGGTGCAAGGTATCGAACAATTGACGGATGTGCCACCGGGCGAAGAAACAGACCTGGCAAAAGGGTTGCACCTGGGTTTGACCGAACTGCTACGCGAACGCCGCCATGATACCATTCAACGGTTGCTGCTGCTCACCGACGGGTTTACGCAGAACGCGCAGACCTGTCTGGAACTGGCGCAACAGGCCGCGAACGATGGGGTGGCTATCAGCACCATCGGGCTAGGAGGTGATTTTCAGCACGAGCTTTTGACGCGGTTGGCAGACCTCAGTGGCGGGCATGCGTTGTTTCTGCACCATGCGCAAAATATTCCGCGAGCTGTTGCGGAGGAATTGTCGCTGGCTCGCACGGTCGTTGCACGAGGGGTACGGCTTTCGTTGCAGTTGAGTGCCAATGTTTCATTGCGACGGATCACGCGTATCCAGCCAACCCTGACGCAACTGCTGCCCACGCAGGACAACGCGCAGACGCAAACGGTCTACGTGGGGGATATTGAGCGGGGGACGACCGTGCAGATATTGTTGGAGCTGCTTGCACCCGCCATGCACCTGAAAGCTGGTATGGTGTCACGGCGGTTGCGGCTTGCCCGGCTCCAACTCACCACCGGGGCGCAGCCGGACCAGCAGCAGCCCGTCGGTAGCCATGAGGTGGTGGCGAACTATACCTGGCCTGCCTCGCCGCTGGCCCCCTCGGTCGTTGCAGCGGCTGCCTGGGCAACGGTGGCGCACTTGCAACAGACAGCGCAGGAAGCTCTCGCGGCTGGCGAGCAGCAGCGGGGCATGCGGCTGTTGCGCTCGATTGCGCAGCGACTGCACGAAATGGGCGAAACGGAACTGGCGCTGATTGCGCAGCACGAGGCGGAGGCACTGGCACAGACCGGGCAGACCGGCCGGCTGGGCACGAAGGAGTTGACCTATGCAACGCGGCGGCTGGGGAAGTGAGGGTTCAGGGTTCAGGATTCAGGGTTCAGGCGGCAGGGGGCAGCTCAAAGGGGGATGTTTTGGCATGGCATTGCCTTTTCCAGAAGCATCAATACCTGCGACAGGTGTCCGTTCCTTGCCCACGGTCTGCGGTCCACGGTCTCTGGTCCCTCCATCGTACCCAACATGGTATAATGCCTGCAACAGTTTGGATACCAGTATAACAGGATACCAGGAGGTTATGACTGACCACGACCACTTAACCACTTATTCAAAGAATTGCTGACAACCTTCTTTGTCGAGTTTCTCAGATTGTTCTTTCCCGAAGTGCTGGACTTGATAGATCCCAGCAAAATCGAATTTCTCGACAAGGAGGTCGTGACCGACGTTGTCGGTGGCGATGCGTATGAGGCGGACCTTGTGGCGAAGGTCGGGTTCAAGGACCAGGATGAGGCGTTTTTCATTGTGCATATGGAGCATCAGGCCCAGCCGGTGCAAGAGTTCAACCGAAGGATGTTCCTGTACTTTGCCCTGACCCATCTCAAGTACCGCTTACCGGTCTATCCCATCGCCATCTTTTCGGATGCTTCCGCCACGCGCGACGAACCGGATACCTACCATGTCGCGTTTCCCGGCATGGAGGTGCTGAAATTTCAGTATCGGGTGTTGCAACTGCGCAAACTGTCCTGGAAAGCGTATGCTCAGGTGCTCAATCCGGTGGCGATTGCGTTGCTCCCCAAGATGAAGATGGAGAAGCACGAACGGCCCAGGGTGTTGTTGACCAGTCTGCGGTTGCTGGCGCAGTTAGGATTGGATGCGGCGCGGAAACGGTTTCTTTCTGGCTTTATCAATACGTATCTGCAATTGAACAAGCAAGAGCAGGAGCAGTTTCAAGCAGAACTGGCGCAGTTACCCCCACAAGAACAGGAGGTTACAATGGAATTGACCACCACATGGAAAGA